>CAIVHU010000031.1 GCA_903905735.1 uncultured beta proteobacterium | reverse complement strand
TTCACGTTCACGCCAATTTATGCCGCGATCAATAATATTCTGCAGACGCAGCCGCTCTTGCGGGAGTAAAGTTAAAGTTGCTTTCTTTGCCAATTGAAACTCCAGATGGATTGGAGTATATATTATAAATGATATTAATGTTGAACATTGATTAATGCGTATTTATTTTACGATTACAAGCTTACAAGCTTATCAACCAATGTTGCCCACCTTGTTAAACAACTGCTCCAACATCAATCCATCCATGAAAAATTTTGTGGCCCAGTTTGGGTACTTATAAGTCATATAACCTCCGTTCACTGGGTGTGAACCCTTGATGCCGCCGCGAATGTTCTGGTTGGTGGTGGCCAAGTCCTGAATACTCATGTTGAACCGGTTGGCTCGTTTGGCATGCTCGATCCAGGCTGCGTCGCCAGTAATCTGAGCCAGCCTTAGCCAGTTGATGGCCATTTGCGAGTTACCCGTGACGCAGGTCCAACCTACTGCAGCCTTCCATTGCGGGCTGTAATACCCTGGCAAGGCACCGTCTGCCCGTTGTTGGCTGGCGGCCGCCTTAGCCATCAGTAAGGCATGATCCACAAACTCTGCATGGCCTGATGTCAGCCCGACTTCCAGTAGGCCGCGAATCGAATAGGCAATCGTATGGGTGAGCGATGTCTTGTCGACGTTCGTATCCAGGCAGTTGTCGGGTAACCAGCCATTATTCTCAGCTCGCGTCAGTGCCCACTGGGCGTTAGCCACAGCTGCATTGAGATAACGTTTATCGCCCAGGGCCAGATAGGCGCGTACCAAACCAAAAGCCGAACGCGTGTTGTAACTGTTGAGCTTGGCGGCGGTGAAAGGCGACGGAAAGCGCCGCCAAGCCCCGTCTTCATCCTGCGCAGCAACCAGCCAGTCTGATGCCCGGATCAGCGAGGTCTTGAAGCGTTCTTCACCAGTTTCCTGCCATGCCTTGGCCCAGCCAAACAACACCTGCCCGGTATTAAAAATGGTGGGAGCAACAACCTCGGCATCCATGGTGCCAGCACGCACGCCGCCGTCTGGCATCTGAATGTCACTTTCCCAGTGCGCCATAAGCGTGGCGGCCTCGGCGTATTGGGGGGCGTTGTAGTGACGGGCGTAGTCATATAGCGTGGGTATCGCGTAGCCCGTCGTTTCTGGATACGAGGCCAGCCACTTCTTTTGGCGAATGTCATAACTGTGGGCCACACCATCATCTGGCGTGGCTTGCTGCGCACGCAACAACCAGTCTGCTGCGGCACGCAGATGCGTCTCAATGGGGGCGGCAGAGAGTTTGGGGCGAGATGCCTTTTCTTTTGTGACTTGTATCAGGTGTTGCATATGTGTCTCTACTACTCGATCAGTGTAAATTCATCCACGGTTGGGTCATGCAGCGTGGCCGCTGAGCAGGCTGCGGACGATAACCGCGTACTCCAGTGCCGACCAGTGAAAGTGTTGCCGATTCACAACTAGCGGCTTAGTCGTTGTTTCGCCCGGCTGCGCATGTCGTCCAGCCACGGTATGGGGTCGTACCAGCGCCAATAGGCATCCACCATTTTGTGCGATTGCGAAGCCTGATCTACCTCGCCATCGCCCTCTTCACGCGACCAGCGGTCCACCTGCGCGTCGCGCCAGGCGCGCGGTGGAGTCAAGGGTGTGACGGCTGGCAGCGGCAGGCCCAATTCATAACAGTAAGCAGCCAGCGGCAGATTGCAGCCGTTGACGGTGGCCACTTCTTCCTGAAAGTCGGTGCGGGACACCGTGGGCTCCACCATATAAAAGTGGCCGTCACGCGCATCCAGCTTGTATTCCATGCTTCCAATTCCGGTAAAACCGACCTGCATGAAGAACGCCTTCGTGGTCTCCGTCAACTCTTGGTTGTGCTCCCAGGCTGCGGTACAACTGGCGGTGCCGCCAATGCGTGGCGGCCAAGACCGTATCTTGCGGCCCGTGAACGAAATGACCACTTCACCTTCTTTACCAATGTATTGCAGGCAAAAATAAATGTCAGAGTCGCGGCCTTCTATCCATTGCTGCACCACCATGTCGGCCAGCACTGGCTCGATTTTGCGGTATAGCTCGGCTACTTCATCTGGCGAACTCACCTTGTAGGCCTTTTTGAACAGTGCACCATACTCGTAGCTCTTTTCACTGGGCTTTAGCACGCACGGGTAAGTCAGGGCCGAGACTTTGGGCAAGTCGAGCGAGCTTTGCAGTCGCACAGTTGGGGGCACGGGCGCGCCG
This sequence comes from uncultured beta proteobacterium, assembly GCA_903905735.1. Lineage (GTDB taxonomy): Bacteria > Pseudomonadota > Gammaproteobacteria > Burkholderiales > Burkholderiaceae_C > Rhodoferax. The sequence continues at coordinate 44,614 of CAIVHU010000031.1, read as the reverse complement.
ATAGCTTCTGCCAAATCCTGAAACCCCTGCTTGTGCATTAACGCCATCAGGCGGGTGTGCTCCGGCAGTCGTATCAGCAGGTTGGATGGCAACAATGCGCGATGCTCAGACACTGTGTTAACGGCCTTTTCCTCGGTCAAAAAAAGCACTGCCCGCCCACCCAACTCCGCAGCCAAGGTTTTGAGATCATCCATCAGACGGTCACCGCCTACGGCTTGAACCAGGCGTTTGGTACCGCAGCGTGAACGCATGGCGGGCGAGTAGCAGTCTGTGTCCAGCACGATCACCGGCACACCAGCTTGGCTAAGGCTGCGCACCACTCCCAGGGCGTTAATTCCGCCACCAATCACAATTGCTGGCGAAGGTCGCTGGTTAGGGCTGTCCTGCATAAATTGTTAGCCTCAAGTTGAAAAACTACCGCACAAAAGGCCAAAAATCGAGCCTCCGCTGCGGCACGCCTACATCGAGCAACACCTGCCGAATTTCTACAAGGCTTTGTGGATTCATGAAGATCATCCATCCCACGTAGGCAAGCATGCCAGATAAAACCTCCACGGAAAGAAGCAAAGGTGCAAAGGAAGTGAAGAGAAGAGCAACCTCTCGAACGCCTGCGACGACTGCGCTCATGACAAGCGTAGCAATTAATACAGGACCTAGATTTCTGTAGTAAATCCGCATTGAAAGCCCGGTAACTTTGCTGACATCGTGGAGCAGTTTCAACGTCAACAAGGGGTAAACAGCGACCCAAACCAGTGACACACCTCGCAATCCGTCCCACGTTCCGCCAATAAAAACAGCCACGGCCATGGCAACACTGCACATGGCTGTATAGGCAGTTAACTTAGCGACATGACCTGTACTGATTAATAACTGAGAAAGTAATGGGTCCACTGAGCGAAGCAGACCAACCAAACAAAGTGCACCGAAGGGAATCAGTATGTCAAGCCATTTCTCACCCAGTACAACTAGGATGAACTCACGAGAGCAAACCAGCATGCCAATCAAGATGGGATATGTAATGTAGGCTATACCTCTGGTCAATTTAAGTATAGTCAGTGAAATTTGTGGCAAATCATTTTGTAACTTGGAGAACAGAGGCGATGCGACATTGGTCACAATGCTTGTTATCTGGCTATTAGGCAGTGCAGCCAAACTCATGGCCATATCGTAAACACCTACAGCACGCACGCTCAATATTTTACCTATTATGACCTTGTCTGCGTTGATGTAAACATACCAAAATATTCTACTTAAGGTAATATTAAGGCCGTAAGATATCAATGTCATGGCCTCATGTATATTGAAGTTTTTATTAAATCTCCAGCTAGATAGAAAATATGCACCTATCGTCCTTGCTGCACTAGAAGCAATGAATCCCCATACCATTGACCATGCACCAAAACCAGCGATTGCAAGTGGCAAACTAACTATAGTTACTGTCACAACCTCAATAATATTCAAGGCTGCAATACCTTTGAACTGGAACTCTCTTCGTAGAAAAGCTAACGGAACTGTATTCAGTGAGCCAAAAATAAAGGTCACAGACAAAGTGGCAATCATGCCTTGTAGTTGAGGGGTCTTAAAGAAAATAGCTGCCAAATAACTGGCTAGCACCGTTGCAACGCATAGTACCAGTCCAAGTAGGATAGCAACTACAAAACATCCATTGACCTCAGAGACTGTTAATTCAACTTTCTGGACAATAGCTGAACCAATGCCGATTTCATTAAAAAACCCAACAAAGCCAATCACAATCATGGCCAAAGCCATAATGCCGTAGTCAGCCGGGCTGAGCAACCGTGCCAGTATAAGTGTTGTGCCTAGCGAGATGATTTTTCCAATAGCTCCGCCAATACCTAGGTGAGCTATCCCTTTGGTGGCTTTTGATTGGAGTGTCGTGGTATTCATGCCTTCACTGAAATAAATAGACCATTTTGAAAAAAATATTCATGCGAGTCGATTAAATATATTCCGATTTATAACTTGACAACGTTTGGGCCAATAATATCAGTGTTGGAGAAGTCGGGAAAACCCCCTGCGCCAGGCTGGCAACTGCTTTTCGGTGCCCCAACTAATGATCCAGCAGGCGAGCAGGATACCCAGCGCCAGCAATGCCGTCTGCCACACAGAGCCTTGCGGTAGCGGGCGGTACGCCCCAAGCAGTTGGGTCATGGGGCTGTGAAACAAATAAAGCGTAAAGGAAAACCCCGCCAGCGTGGCGAACGGCTTCTGATACTTTATGAACTGACTTTGCACCGTGGCCGGCAGCGATGAAAACGCAGCAATGTGCAGGCAAAGTGAAGCGCCAATGAGGTGGTCGGTCAGGAAACGCTCTGAGCTGGCAAGGCGCCAGTACCCAGGCACGTTCTCATAAAGAGCGTGCCGGATCAACAAGTCCACACCTGACACTTCGATGAGCACCATCAGTGCGGTGGGTGCCCAGAATGCCAGCCAGGCCCACCCGGTTGCCCACTTGGTCTCGTAGCGCCCACTGCTCGCCAGCCAGGCTCCCATAAGCCAGATAGGTAGGAGCGCCAGTACAGCCGGCCCCGCGATCAAAGCCGCCGCACCAACCAGTAACCAGCGCTGCGGCCCTTTTGCAAAAAAATACGCACCAAATAACACATAAAACCAGACCTCGTAGCACAGTGACCAGTAAGGATTGTTCAAGGGCAAATCTGCCGTATTCATCCATGACTGATTCAAAAATAGCAGGCTACTAAATGTGGCCCAGACCGAAGGCAAGCTGAAATTACTCAGGCGGCCAGGATCGAAGCCGGGATGGTACGAAAGCCACAACGCCAGCAGCGTGCACATGAGCACGGATGGCAGGGCCACCGAATAAATGCGTGCTAGCCGTGCCACTGCATACGCCTTCAAGTTGGTGGTGCGCGAGGTGGTGCTGTAGTAAATGATGAAGCCGGAGAGCACAAAAAAGATGACGACGGCATCGTGGCTAAAACGAGAAAGCGGCATCCATGCCATGGATAAGCCGTCCTGGTCCATGTGCCCTAGCATGACCGCCAACGCGGCGATGAATCGCATGAGATCCAAGTAGGCTGATAGCGCAGGTTTTAAGGTCATGGTGCGATGTGGTTTAACTGTGTCGCCAGAATTTTGGCTTGTTCGACACGGGAATATTTTTTGACTTTTTGTAAATTGGATGTCAGTGCGGGTACCTCCGGTTTGGTTTGGACACCGTTCAGAAACTGCGTCAAAACGCGAAAAATACTTTCTTGACTGGAAATGTCACCAAAATAAACCCCCTCAAACTGCCGCAACTGGGTAGCGGTATCGCCAGCCGGGTCCAGCACGGCCAATATAGGGCGTTCCGTTCGCAGATATTCATAAATTTTGGCCGGCACTTGGGTGTTGAAGTAGCTGCCCTGAAACACCAGCAGTAGGTCAGCCCCCATCATTTCGGCAATGGCATCTCGGTAGGGCACTGGTGGCGCAATATCCACGAAGTCTGCCAGATCGTACTTCGCAGCAAAAGCTTTTACCTCGTCGCCGTGGTTTGGTGCCCTGAAGCGGATCACCAGGCGGCTGCGGTCTAGCTTGCCCGCGTTGATCAGCCTATCGACGGCTTCAAAAAAGGTGGATGGATTTCGGTTTTCCGGGTAGATCAAGCCACTGTGTAACAGCAACAACGTGTTTGCGGGCGTGCCAAACCGGTTGGGCTGTACGCCGGTAAAGGCATCTTCGTCGTAGCCGTTTTCGATAACAATACATTTCTTGGCCGCCGCCGGGTACCGCTCACCATAAGCAGTGGCGGCGCGCTGGGTGGTAAACACGCACGCTGTGGCGTGGCTAAGCACATAAGCCTCCAGCCTTTGCCAGACGCGGCGTTGCAGTTTGTGGGTTGGGTGGTCGGGGCTCACCATGGGGTCTCTGAAGTCTGCCACCCAAGGCAGGCCAGACAGGCGCGCCAGCGCGCCACCAATCAGGTGCGCGGTCGCGATGGGGTAGGTGCTCCAGATGATGTCAGGGCGGTGCTGGCGAATGTCACGCATGCCCAGCAGCACCGCACGCACCCACCAGCTTGACCACCTGTCAGGTAGGGCCACGATCTGTGGGTATTTTTTACGAATGGACAAATGCTTGGCTGCATCAAGCGCAAACGCGCGCAAAACCCGGGTGCGTGGTGGGATGGCGCTTACCAAGTCGTTGCGTTGCTCGGTGTAGGCGTTGGCACTGGCAGTCAGCACAGTTGGGGCCCAGCCGTTTTGTGGCAGGTATTTGACAAAGTTGAGGGTGCGCAAAATGCCGCTGCTCCCCGCCTGCGGTGGAAAGTGAAAAGCCACCATTAACACTTTTTTAAGCGCTGGTACCGGCTCAGGTTCGGGCAGGGCTTGGGGGCGTTGCAGCAGGTTGCGGGCCAGTTGCAGCTCCATCTTGGTCGCAGACGGGCCCCACGGCGTAAACCGGGGGATCTGAAACACCGAGGTGGTGTTGGTGGCTGCGCCCCAATGCGTGGTCAGCGCACATCTGTAACCCGCGCGCTTGACCAGTTCAATGTGCTCTGGGCCAAAGTCAGTTTGCGGCACCCCATTGGGGTAGGCAAAGGCAGTGACTTTGCTACCAATGATGGCCTCAAGCTGCTCGCGGGACTCCACCATCTCCTGCAAGGCCAGCTCTGGGGTGCAGTGGGACAGAATGGGGTGCGTGACCGTGTGGCTGCCAATACCAAAACCTTTGCTGTGGATGGCGCGCAAATCGGCTTCCGACATGGCGGGCACCGCAGCCATGGTTGTACCAGCCCACTGCTCCAGCGCCTGCAGTTGCTGTTCACGTGCCAGCGGTGCCTGGTATTTGAGGTGCTGTTCTAGTTGGACAATGGTGTTGGCTCTGTCAGCCTGACTGCTCAACGACAAGCGTGGCAAGCCGCCGTGTGGCAATTCCAGCCAATCAAGTGCAGCGGGTGCAGCCGACACGGCGTGCAAAATGCGCTCATTCCACATCGGTGGGCCGTCAAATTGGCCCGAAGTAATGAAAAAGGTGGCATGCGCCTGGTAGTGTTCCAGCACAGGTACCACGCCGGTAAGCCAGTCAGCATATCCATCGTCAAATGTGACGCAAGCTGCGCGCTCTGGCAGGTTACCCGCGCGCAGGGCCAATACAGCGTCTTCGAGCGGGATGATCTGGAACAGGCTGGCCGCCGTGCTAAGCACGCGCTCAAAGGTGGCTAGGTCAAGCTCGCGGCTGGCGTGGGGGCTGCAAACGCGCGGCACCTTGTGAAACAGCAGCACCGTGAGCTTGCCGCGCGACAGGAGACGCAAACCAGAGCTAAACATAGCCCAACTTAGTTCCATTTGGTTGCACTGCCGCAGTGTCACGTCGTAACTGCAGTTTGGTAACCTCCAGCAGCATCATCAGCATGTAAGGTGTTTCAGTGTAGGCCGCAGACAGCAGTGATCCAGAGACGATGTAGCCTACTAGGGAGGCCCCGAGCATGTCAGTCAAGTCAATCGCCCAACGAGTTGACTGCCCGCTGCGCTTAGCAAGCGCCCTGATTTCCCTCAAAGTGAAAAAAGCGTTGGCCAGCATGGCCATGAAAAGAAAAAGGCCCACAAAACCTTGGTCGCCCATGACTTCAAACCAGATGCTGTGTGATGCTTTAAACCCACTTGCTATCTGAGGGGTCTCGACAAAGCCCAGTAAGCCAGGTTGATCTTTGAACTGGGCCCAAATCACCGGGTTTTCTACCACACGAAGACCACCGCCTAAAACTGGATTAGCCATGGCGATGGCGGAATTGACCTTCCAGGCGGCAACTCGCCCCATGAAAGATGAGTCATCCTCAGCTACTTTGATGGTCTCCATGCGGTCCTGCCATCTTTCGGGTGCCAGTTGATACACCATTAGCCCAATAACAGCCACCACTATGATCCCGGCAAATTTGCGGCGGCTTTGCAAAATAACCCAGAGTGCTACCGCAGCCAAGCCTGCAAAGCCGCCCCGCGATCCGGTGGCCACAATGGCGAGCACCGTCAGTAAAGCACCCGCAGCAAAACCCGACCGTACCCACCTTCTGGAGGAATATTGGTAAAGGTAGTACAAAAGCGGCATGACCATAACCAGCACCAGGGCATACCCATTGTTGTCGCCAAATTTCGAAATGCCGCTGGCGTTGTGTGCGCCGGCACTTTCCAGAAACTTGAGGCCGTCCACTGTCCCGTGAAAAGCAGTCCCCAGTACCATCATGAGTACCAACGCATGGATGCGCAGGCGGCTGGTCACCAGCAGTGGCATCAGCACACAAAATAGCAAGGTTTTGGTGAGGTCGCTAAAGAGATCCCAGTTCCGCACCAAACCCGGGTAGGCAAATATCGCACTTAACAGGCTATGCGCCCAAAAGATGGCAAAAAAAGTGGTGGTACGGTTGGTTTCAAACGGCAGTTTCTCCGGGTCTTTGGTCCAGAACCAGCTGCCCAGGGCAATGAGTGCAAAAATCAACACGTACTGCACCGGCACCATGAAACCGTAGAGGTAAGCGTTTATCGCAATCAGCCCGGTCCAACCCCACAGCAAATAAGCCACAAAAGTGTGCCGCAGGGCCAGCGGCACAAAGATCAGCATGGCCAACAGCGCCGCTAGATCACGCACGGCGATTTCCTTTACTTGCCTGTGTGGCCACTTCGGCAGTTGGCGTAATGGTTTCGCGGTAGCTGAAAAGCCCGAGGTCCCGGGATTGCCTTGGTGAGACTTTGCGCCCGACGGAAAGCAATAGCAACCCAAACAAAATGAATTCAACAACCAACAGGAATGCTTCTATCAAAGTGAGTCTCCGCAAGAGCTTGCTAGGTGTAATCGCTGATTGCGTTTTCGGCAGCACGCATCCAAGCATGCACCCGTTGGGTCTGCAGACCGGGCGCTGCAACGGTACCAGCAGCTAACCAAGCATTTTTGCGCTCGGCAAACGATACGGCTGAGAAATCTTCGCCGTTTTTTTGAACGAAATCGAGCAGATTTAAAAGACGGGCCTGGTTGGTATGGTGAGCGCGCAAGTCGTCAAAGCGGAAGCTCTTGCGCCTGACAAACTCGTGCGGGTGCGTCAATACAACGACAGTTTGAACGCCTGTGTGCCTTGCTTGCCAAAGCAAGGCCTCGGTTTCTGTTTTGGAGGTTGCCGTAATGGCCAAGCTGCGCAACGGACTTGCGCCGGTGCGTATCAGGTAGGGCGAACGGTACGACAGCGCTGGCACCTCCAGCACACCTTCAAACAAGTGTCGCCCGCCTGTTACCTGCAAGTCTTTCTCTTTTGGCTCAAAAATACCCAGGCTGATATTTGAAGCAAGTGGCATTCCAGCCCGAGCCATGGCACGGAAAACCGCGCTGTCTGTGTGAAAGCCGCCCGTGCGTAGCGCGCTTGGACGCGACACACCCCAGCGTGCAAACGTGTCGATGCCCAAGCCGATCATTTCATCCAGTTCAGCATCGGTGCGGCCAGAGCAGTAGTCATTCGGCTGAAATCCAGCTTGTTTCCACCTGTCATCCCGAAAATGCAGCCAGCAGGGGTGCAGGTGCAACTGCAGGTCTTGCCCTGCAGCCACAATGCGCTGGGCGGTGCGCCCCATGGGTTCGTCGCCAAAGTAGGTGGTTTGCAGCGCCTCGGTGAAAAAAGTGCCCGTCATGCCATATCGGTTCAGGCTGTCCAGAATGAAGCCAAGCCCCTGCTCGCGGCCGTCCACCATGCATTCGACAACTTCATTGCCCAGGGGTTTGAACCGGTCTGGCCATCCAAATGCCCCACCAATGGAGTACTCCACGTCCACCGTAATGCAAACTTCGGTCTTCAAGGGTGCCTTATTTCAAGCTCAGCCAAAAGCCGACAAGTTGAGTGCCCGCAGGCGTTCGCAGCGCCAACGCGGTGATGCCGTAAAGCACCGCACCTACCGCAATAGCGGCCAGTGCTGAGCGAGAAAAATCACCAAATGCTTCTACCCGGTCCGGCAGCAGCCCCTGCCCAAGCTCAAGCTCAAGCACGGCGGCTACCAGCACCAGCTCCAGCACAATCCTGATCACGTTAAATCCGATGGTTCGGGCATCGACCGTGAGGAAGTTGCTGCGAAATTCTGTGTAAGGGTCTTGGTGCAGTCGCACACCACGCAGTACCACCATGCAAAAGGTGGAAAAGGCAAACACACCAGCTTGCAACGCATTGCTGCCCAAATCGATGCCCATCACGTGCCGCTTTGGCCCCCACATGACAAATGCCATGGCGGTAAACGAGAGGATGGCCAGGAGTCTAAGTGCGCGCATTCAGGTGGCAGGTGGTTATGCAGTGTGTTTGTGAATGATAGGGGCAAACAGTTGCAATCGCTCTTGCGGTATGGTGGCAATCGGGCAATATTCACTAAAACGCGCGCCAGCCCAACAAAACCGGGCACCAGGCGCTACAACTTTTGGTGCAGCCTGGTCCGTACAGCACTGGCGAAATCTTGCAGAGCGTGCACTTCTTGCAAGTGTGACTTGCTGTAGGTGTCCAAATCAGTCGAGTTGAGGTTGAGTTGCGCTTGCACATTGGCGGGTGTCAGCAACACGCCAATATCGCCGGGCTGCGCTGCTTTGTTGAGCATGCGGCGCAACATCAGACTACCCAGCGCGCTTTTGAAATGGCCAGATTCCCAGTACCAGCGTGTAGGGGTGTGGTGGTCGCCTTGCGGTGGCACAGCTTCGGTGGTGTAGGCGTTCAAGGCGCTGAAGTCCCAGAGTTCATAGGCCGGTTTGCCTGAGGTGGCTGATTCTTCAGCCAGCAGTTGCACCACGGCGCGTTGCCAGGCTTCAAAAGCCGGCCAATGATCAGTGTTGCGAAATATCTCCAGCAGGTGGGCGTGATACGGGTAGATGAATAACCGCAGCTCAATGCCATGCTGGCGGCAAAGCTGGATGACCTGTTGCAGGTCGCTCAGGTGGGGTGACGTGCGGCCATCTGCGCCATAAATGCTGCTGGGCATGCGCAAGAACGAACGAATGTTGGCTTGGTCTTTTTGCTTGAAGATGGCCCCGTAACCTTCGTCTTGACTGATCTTGATGTAGTCGTGCATGGGGTTGAAACCCTGCGGAGTCAGGTCAATGGCATAGGGGTTGCGCTGGTCAAGTAGCGTGGTGACCGAGTCCACCAATGCGCTCATGGTGAATGTGGACTCGACATGGTCACGCACCTGTTGCTGCCAACGCGCCGTGTTGCCGGGTAGCAGCAAGCGGCGGTCGTCACCACTGAGCGGTTGGGTGCCTGCGGTGGTGTGCGGGTCGGTCAAAAAGTCCATCAGGTCAATGCCCCAGACCACCAGCGTGGGTTGAGCGGCAGGGTTGTTAGCAGTGGCCGCCAGCACATGCTGCAGATAGCGCAGGCTGGTGGTCGTGCCGGTGCCAGGTAGCGCCAGGTTGTAAACTGGCCGGGCCGACGCTGGCCAGGCGGGGTCGTTGGGGTCCAGACCTAATTCGGCGCGTGAATTGCCCAAAATCAGTGTTTTGGGTTGCACCCGCAGCACTTGGTAGGCCTTGGTCATGGGGCCACGGTCTGCGGCGGCTGGCTTGATGTGGTTAAAACCGGGGCGGTCCACCCAGCGGAAAAGGCCGTATGGATCTACCACCGCGTTGAAAACGGCCACCGCCGCCAAAAGCGCCGCTGTAGCCGTGAGCCAGGTCAGCAGGTAGCGCCGCATGAAAGTGGTGATCGCAGTTGGCTAATTGGCTTCACCAATCCGGGCTGCGATTCTTTCAATCAAAGCCTCATTAAAGTAGATGCCTTGCTCACGCATCCCTTGAGCAGCTCGCAAAAAAGATGGAATAAGGCCTTGCGCATAAGCTTTTGCCAAAACACCCAAAGTACCCGTTACCTGTAGCCCCATGTATTCAGCCATGTTTCTACCCGGGTAGATTCAGTTGACTTTGCACTGCTGCGACATTGACCCACGACAGACTCGTTAAATCTGGCACCAGAATACGGCCGCCCTCACTGCATTCGTCAACGACAGAAGGTGCAACCGTAATCTCACCAAAAATAGCTGGCAGCAAGTCCAGAAGGCGCACGCTGCTCAGTGCGATGAATGGGGTGGTATTGGAGAGGACTGTCACAGCAAAGCCGTCTCACGTGCGAAATCGTCTTCGTTGTTGTCCAGCAAAGATGCACCGGCTTGCATGGCCTGCAACAGAAAATGAACACGGGGCATACCACACCATCGTGCTGCCATCCCTGAGGACAGTTTGCCATCGCGAAACAAGGCGGTTGCCGACTGAAGTTTGATCAGTTCGGCAAAACGGTGAGAGTCCATATGCAAACCCATCAGTATTTCAGGGGGGCATTCAATCTCGATCGTGTTTTTCATAATGTGCAGTTGTTGGAATGATTTTAAAGAGCCAGGCTATGGAGCTCAACGCCATTAAAACTGAAAATAAAGAAACTCGCTAGGCCGGCTGAGCGACAGCAAGCCACAGCCCAGCAGCACAGCCATGAGCATGGCCCAGCGCGGGTTGGCTTGCCAGGTGATGCGCCCGGGCGCAAGGGCTTCAGGCTGATCCAGCGCAGGCTGGTAGCGTTGCATGATCTGCTGGGTGTTGGGGGCCCAAAACACCACCGGCAACAGCGCGCCAATCCAGACAAAGGTCATGACAAAGTTGCGGCCGCCACCGGGTGTCATGGCCACGCCTTGGGCTGCAAGCCAGGTCCCCAGGCTGCCCAGACGCAGGCCAATCACGTCGGGCAAGCTCACGCCATTAATGCCGAACATGCCCTTGATCAGCGCCAGTGCAGCGTCAAACGACGTGGCCCTGAAAAACACCCAGCCCAGAACCACCACCAAGAACGTCAGCGCCACGCTGGCGGCGCGGCCCGTCGCGGTGGACCGGGTCAGGTCATGTCCGAGGCGTTGGCGCAGGCCCTGCCAGGCTTGATGCACCACCAGTGCCAGCCCGTGCAGACCGCCCCAGATCACAAACGTCCAGCCCGCACCATGCCACAGGCCACCGAGCAACATCGTGGTCATCAGGTTCACGTACCGGCGGGCCGGGCCTTTGCGGTTGCCACCCAGCGAGATATAGAGGTAGTCGCGCAGAAAGCGTGACAGCGTCATGTGCCAGCGCCGCCAGAAGTCGGCGATGCTGGTGGCTTTGTAAGGCGAATTGAAGTTGAGCGGCAGGCGCACGCCAATCATGTAAGACAGGCCTATGGCCATGTCTGAGTAGCCCGAAAAGTCAAAGTACAGCTGCAGCGTGTAGGCCAGCGCACCGCCCCAGGCTTGCAGCAGGCCCACCGGGTCGCCCTGAGCGGCAGCGGAGAAGATAGGTGCGGCGTAGGGTGCCACGCCGTCTGCCAACACCACTTTTTTGAACAGACCCAGCGCAAACATGGTCAGGCCAGCGGTAAGGAACGTGCTACTGAAGCGGTAGGTACTGGCTTGGCCAAACTGCGGCATCATCTCGGCGTGATGCAGCACCGGCCCGGCGATCAGGTGCGGGAAGTACGTGACAAACAGGCTGTAGTGAACAAAGTTGAATTCTTTGGCCTTGCCACGCGCGGCATCCACCAAAAAAGCGATTTGCGTGAAGGTGAAAAATGAAATCCCCAGCGGCAGCACAATGTTTGCCAAGCCGTAATGCGTGCCCAGAGCGGTGTTGGCGGTATCAACAAAAAAGTTGGCGTATTTGAAATAGCCCAGCAAAGCCAGGTCACCCGTGACACCCAGCACCAGCAGCCGCTTGCGCCGCGCCGAGCCAACGTCGCTGCCCCGCGCCAGCGCGCGGCCCACGGTGTAATTGAAAGCGATGGAGCCCAGCAGCAACACCACATACACCGGATTCCACCAGGCGTAAAAAAACAGCGACCCCAACGCCAGCCACGCCGCCGCCAGCCGCTGGCTGATCTTGCCAAGCTGGAAGAAAACCAGCAGCAAAATTGGCAGGAAGGCAAACAGGAACTCTGTCGAATTAAATAGCATGCTGCGCTTGCTGCATAAGGGCAGGAGGCTGATTTTGTATAAATAGGATGGCGGACATTGCGACCTTACCGGCTGTCATTGCGGATGTTGGGGCGAGACCAGATTAGTGGGCATCAAGTATCAAACGGATCAACAGATTGCAGCTCAGGGACGCGGCTGAAGTCAGCGGTGTTGCGCGTCAGCAATGACAGTCTTTCAGTCAATGCGCTGGCGGCAATGATGGCATCGGGCAATTTGATGGAGAGCACGGAGCGAATGTCGATCACCTTCGCCACTATGTCTGGTGTGTGTCCGCGCCAGCCCAGCAATTCCATGCGCGTGACGACCGAATACCGTGCCTGGTCTGCAATAGCTGAATCAATGCGCGCCAAGACCGCTGGTGTGGCGTTGCTTGTCAAAGCGTAGATCAGAATGTTGGTGTCAATTAAACACGGGCTTAGCATGGTTGATCCCATCCTCGACCATCCCATTGCGACCGAATGTCGGTGCTGATGTCCTCGACTTGACTGGACTCAAGTGGCGGCCATACCGCGCGTGCTGCCGCTAGGGCCGCTAGCACCCTTTGCTTGTGCTGGTCGTTTGGCTGAACTTGGCTCGCAGGGCTGCGCTTGGCGATGAATTCAACAAAGTCGAACACTTCAGCCTGCTTGTCAGGTGGCAAATTGAGTACCCGCTGCTGGATCAATTCGGCATAGCCCATGGTTTTCTCCTTACTGAGTGCTCAAGTCTATCAACCCATGTGCGTCTTGGCTTCTTTCACGTCAAAACTGAAAAATACAAAAACTCGCTGGTAAAACTTGCGCAGGCGCTGGTAGTGGCGGTTGCTGCCGTCGGGGTCGGCCACGTCCCAGCCGTGTTCAGCATGCAGGCGCAGCGGCACACCGGCCAGCGCGGCCATGGGGGCAAATTCAAGCGCGGCGATGTTGCAGCTGTGAAACACATCGGGCTTGAGCCGGCGCAGCAGGCGGTACACCGTCGGGTAGAGTTTGAAGGGCTGGCCGGGCGGCTTGTGCAGGGCAATCACTTGCACGCCGGGTCGGCTGATGCGTCGGGCAAAGTCGGCATCTACCGAGGTAAGCGCCACCACGGTGTGGGTGAACTCGGCCTGCGGCAGGCCGTTGACCAGCTGCACGATGACGTTTTCAAGCCCACCGGCGGCAAAGCGGTAGAGCAGGTGGACGATGTGAACAGGCGGACGCGGCGCGGGGGGCATGGGGTGGGAATATGGGGGGCATACCCGTCGATGCATTTGCTGTGTGATGCATCGCTATTCAACCAGGCGCGCATTGATGCTCGCGGTGGCTACGTGGTCTGGATTGATGATGATTTGGAACTTGCCGCTGACAACCTGCGTAACATGGCTGTTGAGCAATCCGGCGGAATCGGACATGAGCGGCTATGGGTCTGGATGGACAAGCATAGTCTGACACAAGAACGCGCGGCCTTAGCACTTGGTGTGTCACGCCGGATGCTCAACTACTACCTGTCTGGCGCAAAGCCTATACCGAAGACCGTCTGGCTGGCCTGCCTGGGGTGGGAGACCACGTGCAAAACGCCACGCCGAGCAAAACATAACGCGACTTCTGCGGCTCAAGTCTGAGACTCTTGCAATTTCAAGATTTGTCTTGATCACCCGAAAGCATCCAGCCAAAAATATAATAGATTGTCTGTAATAGCAAACATTTTCCTGTCCAGGATGTACTCAGCTGCCCGAAATCACCTGACGGAACAGCCTGAGCTGTCCCTGCGTCGTTTCATCCCACGAAAAGGTTTCCGCATGCGCCCGTGTGGAAGCGCGGCTGGGGTATTGGGCAAACAGCTGCTCCCAGGCTTGTGCCAGCCCCTGGCCAGAGCGCGCGGGCATCAGCACTCCAGCGTCTGGCGTGCTGACCACCTCGGGTGTGCCCCAAATGTTGGTAGCAATCACCGGCGTGCCGCAGGCCATGGCCTCCAGCAGCACATTGGCCCAGCCCTCGCGGCTGGAGCACAGCGCCAGTGCGTCGACTGCGCTGTACCACCACTTCAAATCGGTTTGCGGCACCACGCCGACAAACTGCACGCGTTGGGCAACACCCAGTTTGTCAGCCTGTTTTTGCAGCGCCGCTTTCTCTGGCCCGCCACCGGCGATCAGCAAACGAACGTCGGGCGGCAGCAAGGGCAGGGCATCAATGGCAATGTGGTGGCCCTTGCGCTCCACCAGGTGGCCCACGCTCAGCAGCAGTTTGGCATCCACGGGCAGGCCGAGCTTTTGTCGGGCCGCTTCGCGCGGTTCGGGCACAAAGCGCTGCAGGTCCACACCATTGCGCAGGGTGTGCAGCTTGGCCGGGTCCGCGCCCAGGTCACGCAGGCTGTCCATCAGCGCCTGGCACACGCCAATGGAGGCGCTGGCGGCGGCGGCGGTTTGCAATATCAGCTTGCGCGGGTAGGTGTATTGGGGAATCAGGTTGAGGTCGGTGCCGCGCGCTGTCACCAGGAAGGGTTTCCCGAGTTTTTTGGCGATGATGTCGGCGGCCACTCCGTCGGGGTAGTAGTAGTGCGCGTCGATCAGGTCAAAGTCAAAGCCGTCTTTGATCAGCTTTTTGATTAACGGCAGCGCCGCCATGGCCAGGGTGTGCGGGGCCACGTTCATGCCCACCTTGGGTGGCAAAAAATAGCGTGGGTGGTACACGTACAGTCCGTTGCGCTGCTCAAAACGCGGTGTGGCAGCAAACAGGCCATATTCACCAAATCGCTCGCCAGCCCAGGGAAACCAAGGGACAGGCGCTACAACTTTTGTTGCTACCAAGCCTGTTTTGACGAGCTCACGTAGACGGGTCTCCACAAAGATGCCGTGAATGGGCCGCACTGCGCTGGGGAACAGTGTGGAAAAAAGCAGGATGCGGATGGGGGTTTGCTGCGGCACCATCAACTCACTTGCGGTCGCCCCAACAACGCCCCATACGGCCCCACATAGTTGGCCACGCTGTTTTTCCAGTTGCGTATGTTTTCCACAAACTCGCGTCCGTTGGCTTTGAGTGTTGGCCACAACTCGGGGTGGTTCAACAGGTCCAGCAATGATTGCGCCAGTGCGTCGGCACTGCCGGCCTTGAACAGCACGCCGGTCTGGTTGTGCTGAACCAGTTCTTTGTGGCCACCCACGTCAGAGGCCACGAAAAGCTGACCTTGCGCCATGGCTTCCAGGGGTTTGAGGGGGGTGACCAGCTCGGTCAGGCGCATGGGATGGCGCGGGTAGGCCAGTACCTTGATCAGGTCGTAGTATTTGTTGACATCCTGGTGGGGTACGCGCCCGGCAAACACAACCTTGTCAGCCACGCCAAGTTGTTGCGCCTGCTGACGCAGGTTGGCTTCTTGCGAGCCGCCGCCGACCAACAGCAATTTGACATCGGGCCGGGCTGCGATCAACTGGGGCAAGGCGGCTACCAGCAGGTCCAGCCCCTCGTAGGCGTAAAACGATCCGATGAAACCAATCACGGTGCTACCGGTCAGGCCCAGCTTTTCCAGCAACTGCGGGTCTGGCGGGCTGCCTAACTGGAACGACTCGATGTTGACTGCGTTGGGAATGACGGTGACCTTGCTGCTGGGCACGCCACGGGCCACGATGTCGGCGCGCAGGCCTTCACAGATGGTGAAAACATGGTCAGCCCGCTGGATGGCACGGGTTTCCAGTCCACGTGTGGCGCGGTAGCGCAGGCTGCCCTGGTTGGTGGTGCCGTGATCGACCGCAGCATCTTCCCAGAAGGCCCTGATTTCATACACCACTGGGATGCCCAGCTTACGCCCCACCTTGAGGGCAGGCAAGGCGTTGAGGACGGGCGAGTGGGCGTGGATGATGTCGGGCTCCACAATGTGAGCCACTTGCTCCAACCGCTTGCCCAGGGCTTTCATCAAAGCGACTTCACGGCCCACCGGCAGGTCTGATATCAAGCCGGTGCCGCCAGCGGTGCGGTAAAAGTGCAGGCCATCGGCGGAATCTTCGGCCGCTTTAGTCTCGCCCTGTTTGGGCGATGTGATGTGAAAGGTGTCCCAGCCCAAGGCCCGCTGTTCACGCAGGATGGAGGCCGTGCGAAATGTATAGCCGCTGTGCAGCGGGATGGAGTGGTCAAGGACGTGCAGGATGCGCATGAGTGGATCACGGATTCAATTGAAAACCGCGTGCAGCATACTGCGGATGACTTCCTGCGAATTTAAGCAATTGGGCATCATTTGTCACTAGCGTCGCTTGGTTCACGGCAGCACTAGCCAAGATGATGGCATCTGGCAATTTAAGCGCTTTGCTTTGACGCAATTGAGTGATGGAAGAAATCAAAGCCGTATTAGTGTGGGCAAGGTTAATCACTGTCACTCTCGCTACAAGATGCGAAAGCAATAGATGATCTTGCTCACTGAGTTTATCGAAGCCCGAAAATTCCAGGACACTGATAATAGACAGCCCGAGCCATTCTGCCGACTGGGTAATCTCAAATAGCTCCTGATTTCCTTGTAGAAGTGCAACTACCGCATTGGTATCAAGCAAATACGTGTTACCAGGCATCGCGCTGGTCTCGCTGAGCAGTTACGGCATTACCCGTCCATTGCATTCGACCTACCAGGTCAGTAAATTCATAGTGGGTTGTTTTTGCAGGAGGCGGGAGAATGTCACTCTGGTCCTCGACGACAACGATCACTCTCGAACCCGGCGCATATCTTGGTGCCTGGTCCAGCCATATGATCTTCTCGCCATCAAGTTGAGCTCGGTAACTTTGTAACATGTGATGGGCCTCCGTAAATGGTCAAATAATTCTAGAGAATTACCGAGTTTGATTCGTGCGATCAATTAACGCAGCACGCCCCGAGTATCAATGACCACCTTATCCCGGATGGCATCCATATCCATCTCCTTGAACTCGGTGTGGTCCACCAGAAGCAGCAGGATGTCGGCTTCTTTAAGTACCTGCTTCAGGTCGTACAGTGGAAAGCCGAGCTTTTCGGCGTGCACATTGGGGTCGCAAGCCATGATCTTGCCGACCTTTTGGGCGATCAAATCCTTGACGATCTCCAGCGAGGGGGATTCACGCATGTCGTCAATGTTGGCCTTGAAGGCCAGGCCCAGGCAGGCGATCACCGGCTCTTTGAAGCGTGCCGCCTTGGCCTTGACCTTGTCGATGACCCAATGCGGCTTGGCATCGTTGACTTGACGCGCGGTCTTGATGAGTTTGGCCTGCTCGGGGGCGCTGGAGACGATGAACCAGGGGTCCACCGCAATGCAGTGCCCACCAACACCCGGCCCGGGCTGCAGGATGTTGACGCGCGGGTGCCGGTTGGCCAGGGCAATGGTTTCCCAGACGTTGATGCCCAGGTGGTCACAGATCAGCGACAACTCGTTGGCAAAGGCAATGTTCACGTCGCGGAAAGAGTTTTCGACCAGTTTGGAGAGTTCGGCGGTTTTGCTGTCGGTCAGCAAAATGGCCCCGTTGCAAAAGCTTTTGTAAAGGTCGCCAGCCAGGTCGTTGGCCGTTTTGCTCATGCCGCCCACAATGCGGTCGTTGTCTACCAGCTCACGCAGGATGTGGCCGGGCAGCACCCGCTCCGGGCAATGCGCACAGTGGATCTTGCCTGCCAGCTCAGGGCGCATTTGCACGATGGTCTGGTAGATGAATTCTGTCGTTCCAACGGGTGAAGTGGATTCCAGGATGACCAGGTTGCCTTCGCGCAGGTAGGGCACGATGGCTCGGGTGGCAGCCTCCACATAGGTGAGGTCCGGCGCTTTGGGGTTGCCGTCCACTTCCATGAACGGGGTCGGCACCGCAATGATGAAGGTGTCGCCTTCTTCCGGAGTGAGCGAGGCCTTGAGGTTGCCACTGTTGACGGCCGAGCGCACCAGGATGTCCAGGTCGGGCTCAATGATGTGAATGCGACCGCTGTTGATGGTGTTGACCGCGTGTTCGTTGACATCCACGCCAAGCACCTGGTGGCCCTTGGTGGCGAGCATGGAGGCGGTGGGCAGGCCGATGTAGCCCAGACCCATAACGATGATTTTTTGACTCAGACGTGCCATGACGAAGTTCCCCTTTGCTTTTTGAACGGTTAGTGCTTTTGAATGGATAAAACAGTGTCCACAATGCGCTGAGTCGCGTGACCATCCCCATAAGGGTTGTGCGCTTGCGACATGCGCTGGTAATCCGCCGGGTTGGTCAGCAGGTTCAGACATTCCCTGACGATGGCCTCGCGCGAGGTGCCCACCAGTTTGACGGTTCCTGCCGCCACGGCTTCGGGGCGCTCGGTGGTGTCGCGCATCACCAGCACCGGTTTGCCGAGCGAGGGGGCTTCTTCCTGCACACCGCCGCTGTCGGTAATGATGAGATGGGCGCGGTTCATCAGATAGACAAAAGGTAAATAATCCACCGGGTCAATCAGGTGGACGTTGGACAACTTGCGCGATGCCAATATGTCGGCCACAGGCTGGCGCACATTGGGGTTCAGGTGCACCGGGTAAAGCACTTCAATATCAGGAGCGTTACAGGCAATATCCGCAAGGGCCTGGCAGATATTTTGAAAGCCCTCGCCAAAGTTTTCACGACGGTGGCCGGTGACCAGGATGAGTTTTTTGGACGCGTCCAGAAAATTGAACTGTTCGTCAAAGCCAATGGTGAGTTCGGGTTGGTCTTTCAGGCGCTGGGTGGTGGCCAGCAAGGCATCAATGACGGTGTTGCCGGTGACAAAGATGGTGGCGGGGTCTACCCCCTCACGCAGCAGGTTGGCGCGCGCCGCTTCCGTGGGTGCAAAGTGCAGGTCGGCGATCGCGCCTGTGAGCTTACGATTGATTTCCTCGGGGAACGGGGCGCGCTTGTTGCCGGTGCGCAAACCTGCTTCGACATGGCCGACCGGCACACCCGCGTAATAAGCGGCCAAACTGGCGGCGAAAGTCGTGGTGGTGTCGCCGTGCACCAGCACCAGGTCAGGTTTTTCGGCAGCCAGCACGCCTTTGAGCCCGGCCAGGATGCTAGCGGTGATGTCAAACAGGTCTTGCCCCGGTTTCATGATGTTGAGGTCATGTTCGGGCACGATGTCAAACAGCTTGAGTACTTGGTCGAGCATCTGGCGGTGCTGCGCGGTGACACAGACCACGGTTTGAATCTGGGGTGCGGCGGCCTGAAAACCCTTGACGACAGGGGCCATCTTGATGGCCTCGGGGCGGGTGCCGAAGACGATGAGGACTTTTTGAGGTGGGGACATATTGTGCTGAACGCTTGAGTCGCCTGATCAATCTGAACGAATACGCGTCACAGTGTAAACGGACACCCCTTGTTGCTAAAACCTAAAACGCGCGGCAATTACCCACAATGTCTATGTTTGGCCGCCTGGTGATACGCTAGCGGCGAATTCAGGGGCACCCGATGCCGGTGGCGGTTAAACGATCGTCAAGCGAACTTTCAAAACGGGTTGTGTTGACAGGTTGACTAATTTTGGAGTCGCAATGAAGCAAAAACTGCTATGGATCGTACTAACCGTGGCGACTGCGGTGCAAGCGGCCACACTGGATGCGCCAGCGTCCTATCCAGCTGCCCTTAAACCTGTCGCGCAAGAGGCGCAGGCGGCCCGGTTGGCGGCTGGCATCTTGTCGCGTTATCACTACAAGGCCGTACCGCTTGACGATGCCTTGTCCAGCAAGACCTTTGACCAATATCTGAAATCGCTGGACCCTGAGAAGCTTTACTTCCTGCAAAGCGACATTGATCGCCTCAGTGTCGACCGCACCAAGCTGGACGATGCCATCCTCAGCGAAGATCTCAATGCGCCGTTTGACATTTTTGACCTGTACGAGCGCCGCGCTGCAGAAAACCTGACCTATGCCCGCAGCTTGCTTCAAAAGGGCTTTGATTTTCAGCGCGATGAAAGTTACCAGATTGAGCGCAAAGACCAACCCTGGCCCGCCACTGAGGCGCAAATGCAGGACATCTGGCGCAAGCGTGTGAAGAACGACTGGCTGCGACTAAAGCTGGCCGGGAAGGACGATTCAAGCATCGTCAAGATCCTGGACAAGCGTTATGACAACGCCCTCAAGCGTCTTGGGCGTACCACCAGCGCCGATGCTTTTCAGACGTTCATGAACGCCTACACCATGGCCATTGAGCCACACACCAACTACATGGGGCCACGTGCGGCAGAGGATTTCAGCATCTCCATGCGATTGTCATTGGTTGGCATTGGTGCCGTACTGACTGAAATGGATGAATACACCACCATTCGCGAGCTGGTGCCGGGTGGGCCTGCCAGTGCGTCTGGTGAACTGAAGGTGGGTGACCGCATTGTGGGCGTGGCGCAAGGACAGACCGGTGCCATGGAGGATGTGCTTGGCCTGCGGCTGGATGACACGGTGGCCTTGATTCGCGGTACCGCAGATTCAACGGTGCGACTGGATGTGTTGCCGGCTGGGGCGGGGCCCGATGGCGCCCACAAAATGGTGAGCTTGATCCGCAAGACGATCACCATGCAGGACCAGGCGGCCAAAGCCAAGGTGTACTCGGTGAACGATGGCGCAGCAACGCGGCGGGTAGGCGTGATCACCTTGCCTTCGTTTTACGAAGACTTTGATGCCAGACAGCGGCATGTGAAGGACTACAAGAGTGCGACCCGTGACGTGGCCAGTTTGTTGGGCGACCTGAAAAAGCAAAAAGTGGACAGCGTCCTGGTGGATTTGCGCAACAACGGTGGTGGGTCGCTACAGGAGGCGGTCGAGCTGACCGGTTTGTTTGTGGGCAAGGTGCCTGTGGTGCAGGAGCGCAATGCGAAGGGCGATATTCGTGTGGAAACAAACGTCAAGACGGGCGTGGCATGGGATGGCCCATTAGGAGTGCTGATCAACCGCGCGTCAGCATCCGCTTCGGAAATTTTTGCTGCAGCTATTCAGGACTATGGCCGCGGCCTGATCATTGGTGCGCCGAGTTTTGGCAAAGGAACGGTGCAAACCATGGCCAGTCTGGACCAGATTGCTAAAAACGACAAGCCGGAGTTTGGCGAGTTGAAGATGACCATTGCACAGTTTTTCCGGGTCAATGGCGGCACGACCCAATTGCGCGGCGTGACACCAGACATCGTCTTTCCCGGGTTTATCGACGCTGCCGACTTTGGCGAATCGAGCTTTGACAACGCACTGCCGTGGACCAGGATCAAGGCCGCAGACTATGCGCCAGTGGGCAGTTTGACAGATCAGATTCCGGTCTTGCTGGCGCTGCATGAGAACCGGGTTCGGCACGACAAGGGTTTCCAGTACTTGGAGGAGGATATCAAGCAAACGCAGCAACTGCGCCAGAAAAATATGATTTCACTCAATGAAGCGGACCGACGCAAGGAACGCGAAGCGCAGGAAAAGCGCCTGGCGGCCAGGGACGACGCAGCGGGTCAGGCGGCGGTCAAGGCGCTTGAGGACGACGGCCTGCAGGCCAATGAGCGCAATCTGACCAAGGAGCTGGCCGCTGAAAAGTCGAAAAAATTAGCCAAGGATGTGCTGTTGAACGAAGCTGTCAACATATTGGGTGATGACGCGGCACTCCAAAGAAACAACTTCAAACTCGCATCGGGCCTGATGTCAGAGAACCCGGTGTTGGTCATGGAGTTGGCTCCGCACAATTGACGGCACCAACTGGTGCCGAGTTCTCTTCAAACCATGTTGAATTGCTTTTATTTAAATAGCGTTTTGCGCTTGCTGCATAAGGGCTAGAGGCCAATTTCGCTATAAGCTTTCAGGCGCGGTTGCCGCACGCCTTAAAAACGCATCAAACATCAGCAGCGTCCACAGCGGGGCCGAGTGGTCGCGTTGGCCGCTCAAGTGCTGGCGTACCATGGTTTGCAGCGTGTCGCGGTTGAAATAGCCGGTGGCTTCGAGTTGAGGGCCGAGCACGGCCTGCTGCAGCCGCTCGCGCAGCGGCCCGCGCAGCCATTTGGCCAGCGGTACCGAGAAACCCATCTTGGGGCGGTACAAAACATCGTTGGGCAGGCTCGGCTCAAAGGCTTTTTTCAGCAGCCACTTGCCTTCCTGGCCCCGGATCTTCAGGCCGCTGGGCAGTGTGGCCAGCCATTCGATGAGTTCGTGATCCATCAGCGGCTCGCGCACTTCAAGCGAATGCGCCATGCTGGCGCGGTCCACTTTGGTGTTGATATCCCCCACCAGCCAGGTTTTGTAATCCAGGTACTGCACCAGCGCGAGCGGGTCGGTGGTGTTGGCGCGTGCAGCGTGGTGCTTGAAAACTTCCTGCGCCCGGTATCCCGCCAAAGTGCGCTTGAACCCAGATGAATAAAGGGCCTCGCGCTCATCCAAACGTAGCACTGAGACGCTGTGCAGGTACGCCTGGGTCGAGTCCAGCGCCAGCGCCTGGAAGGTGGTCTTGGCGCGAAATAGGCGCGGTGCCCAGTCCAGCTTGGGGTAAATGCGGCCCAGCAGCCCAAACAGCGGCTGGCGCAGGCTCAGCGGTACCGCGTTGCGGGCGCGCTCCTCGGCGGCGTGCAGGCGGTAGCGCCGGTAGCCGCCAAAACTCTCGTCGCCGCCATCGCCTGAGAGCGCCACAGTCACGTGTTTGCGTGCCAGTTGGCAGACGCGGTAGGTGGGGATGGCTGAACTGTCGGCATAGGGCTCGTCATACAGCCAGGCCAGGGTGTCGATCAGATCGAAGTCGTCGCTTTTGACGATTTCCAGGTGGTGGTCTGTTTTGTAGCGGGTGGCCACCTGCTGGGCAAAGGCGGATTCGTTGAACTTCGGGTCGTCAAACCCGATGGCGCAGGTGCGCACTGGGGTGCTCGACACGCTGGCCATGGTGGCCACCACCGCGCTCGAATCGACCCCGCCTGACAAAAAGGCACCCAGTGGCACCTCGGCCATAAGTCTTAGGCGCACTGACTCGTCCAGCCGCGCTCGCAACTCATCCACCGCATCTTCGGCGCTGATGCGGTTTTCCAGTGTGAAGGCCACATCCCAATACGGCTTGGGCTCCGGCAGGCCCCGGCCGTGGCGCAGGGTGAGCGTGTGCGCCGGGGCCAGCTTGTGCGCGCCGGTGTAGATGCAGCGCGGGTCTGCGACATAACCCAGAGCAAAGTATTCTTCTACGGCAAGGGGATCGATGCTCCGGACAAAGTCAGGGTGGGCGGTAATGACCTTCAGCTCGGAGCCAAAAATGAAGCTGCCGTCCGCCAGCAGCGCATAAAACATCGGCTTGACGCCCAGGCGATCGCGTGCCAGAAACAGCGTCTGTTGTTTGCGGTCCCACACCGCAAAAGCAAACATGCCACGCAGCCGCTGCACGCAGGCCTCGCCCCAGGCTTCCCAGGCGTGGATGATCACTTCAGTGTCGCTGCGGGTGCGAAACACGTGACCCAGCGCTTTGAGCTCGGTTGTCAGGGCCAGGTAGTTGTAGATCTCGCCGTTGAAGACGATGGCTACGCTGTTGTCTTCGTTAAACAGCGGCTGTTGACCGGATGCCAAGTCAATCACCGACAGGCGGCGGTGGCCAAAGGCCAGGCCGCTCTCCAGGTGCAGCCCCAGTTCATCCGGGCCACGGTGTGCCTGCACGTTGTTGATGCGCTCCATCAGCTTGGGCGCAAAGTCGCGTTTGCCGCGCGTGTCAAAAAGTCCGGCGATGCCACACATGGTTAATTTTCAGGGTTGGGTATGCTGGGTGGCTTGCAGCAAGCGGATGATGCTGTTTGCATTGGCTTGCACAAAGGCTTGCAGGCGTTGCGCACCTTCATTCTCCTGACCCTTATCAGTGTAAAGAATCACGACAGCCGAGTCGTCCCCCCGCCCGATGAGCCGGTACAGCGCACCATAGGCCTTGGCCAGCATGTCACTGGCGGTGAGCGTACCGTTGACCCAATAGACCTGCCAGACCACCAGTCGTTCGCTGCCGGATTGATCCGGTACCGCTGAACGCCGCAATTCGGCGGTGCGCATATAGGTCGGCATGCTGTCAAAGAGGATGCTTTGTGTGCCGCTTCTGACCTGCGCCCAAAGCGGGTCTTTGGACTTGACGAGCACGTTGTCCGAACTGACCAACTTGCGGTCATAGTTCTGGTGGCGGTAATAGCCCAGGTAAAGGCCAACGTCTTGTTCACCTGCTGTGTAGTGGGTGTTGATTTCAGCTGACGGGTTTTGAAACGCCGGCTGGAAGACCCTGGCTTGATCCGGTGCGGTATGCCAGGTCGCAGACAACTGCGCCGGTGCGACCAGTGTTAGCGGTGTGCTGTCAGCGTTGTGCTCCAGCATCCAGCGCCCCGCCAGTGGCAACGCCACGATCAGGGCTGCCAATGCAGCCACACCCAAGAGGCGTAGAGGTGATGCACCCGGTCCGGTCAACCCGGACCGGTGTACCGTGACGGAATCGATGCCAGCGGCGCTCACGCTGGGTTCGGGCTCTGACCAACGCGCGCCAATCATGAACATGAGCATGATGACGATGCCAAAAAATATCCAGCCGTAAATGATGTGGTCCACACCTGTTGCAAGCTTGTTACCCGATAAATGCCCCAGCATGACAATCATGTAGGCGCGCAGCCAGTTGGCAATCACCGGCACAATGATCGAGACGATGATGAACATCACCCGACGCTTGGTGGACTGATAGTTCAGATAGGCAAACAGCGTGCCCACGGTCAGCGAGGCAATCAGGTAACGCACCCCACTGCAGGCCTCAATCACCGACCAACTGCCCGACGGGATGACAAACTGGAGTCCCTCGCGGTAAACCGGCACCCCACTCAGGCGCAAAGCCATTACGGTGAAATCGGCCGTCCACTGCATCAACGTGGGCATGACAAATTCGCCAATCGGTACGGCGAAGAACATGAATCCCAGTGGAAACAACAGGGCCCGGGTGACCTCCATCCCGAGCAAGGTGGGCACCAGCAGCACGAGCATGGCGACAAACGCCAACTGGGTCAGGGAGTTGACGGCGACCAGTTCACCCAATAGCCAGCCCAGCCCCACCAGCGCCAACAGCAGCAGGCCCCAGGCTAACGGGCGAGGTTGCAGGTGCGACAGCACAGCGCGCTTGCGCCACACCATCCACAGCACGATCGGCACCACCAGGAAACCATGTGTGAACGTTTCCGAGCGCCACCAGATGCCGACAATGGCACTGGCAGTTTCAAAATACCATGCCACTGTCCAGACCAGCAGCAAGCCAAATACCACGCCTGCGCCCTGCCACTGGCGCTGGGGGTTGATTTGTACGGCAGTCGTCATGGGCAGGCCTTGGGGTTCAGATGGGGGTCGATCTGGGACAGATGTGCCGACCAGCTATAGCTTTGTAACACTCTTTGGCGCCCGGCCGAGCCCACGCTGGCGCAGCGCTCGGGGGATGCCAGCAGGGCACTGATCTGCGCGACAAAGTCTTGCGCACTGGTGGCCGCCATCAATTCGGTTTCGGGTTTCGCGGTGATGGCCTGCGCGCAGGCATTTGATGCCACCACCGGGCGCGCCATGGCCATCGCGTCCAGAATTTTGTTTTGGATGCCGCGTGCTACCCGCAGGGGCGCGACCACCATGGCGGCATGTTGCAGATAAGGGCGCACATCGGGTACGGTGCCGGTCACCACCACGCCGGGTCCCGCCAACGCCTGCACGGCTGGCGGTGGACTGCGGCCCACGATGTAGAAACACAGTTGTGGCCACTGCTGGCGCAGGGCAGGCAGGATCTCGGCCACAAACCAGGTGACTGCGTCAATGTTGGGCCAGTAGTCCATGGCACCGGTAAACACCAGCGGTATCTGCGCGGTCTGATCAGCTGCCGTGTTGAAGGGCGATGGACGTGCCGGGTCTGGCGCGAAAAATCCGGCATCCACGCCGTTGCTGATGGCCTCCACGGTGCTCTCACTTTCTGGTGCCAGTTGTTTGAACAAAGCGGCTTCGTTGTCAGTGACAAAAAAAGACCGTTTGGCGCGACGAGCTACGCTGCGCTCGAATGCTAGCAGGCGCGCGCCCTCGCGCCGGTACAGCCAAGACAGCGGCCAGCGGTGGTCGCTCGCGTATTGCGTCCATTTGGCCGAATCCACATCGACAAAATCGACCAGCATGGGCGTGGCGGCCTTCGCATCGATGTATTGCGCCATGACCGACGAAAAGATCACCACGGCGTCGATGGACTCCTGAGCCAGCGTCTGTGTCACCCAGGCCTGCAAGCCGGCATTTTGGTAATAGTGCTGGCTCAAGGATTGCCCGGTGAGCAAACCTGCCAGACTGCGCAGTTTGGCGTTGCGTGGCTGGATGCGTGCCACATGCAAGTCCGGGCACAAGGCCCGCACCGTGTCTACGTAAACCTCGTCGGCCGGGTCGTCAATGAACGTACCCAGAAATACCCGGTGACTTTGGGTGAGGTGCTTGAGCAAATGGTAAGAGCGCACCTTGTCACCCTTGTTGGGCGGGTAGGGCAGGCGGTGTACCAGGTAAAGCAGCGTGCCCATGGTGCGCTTCAGGCCAGGTTGCGCACAATGAACGGCCCCAGCCAGTTGGCCAGGCCAATGGGCATGCGCCGCCAGGTTTCGATCATGAGCTTGAACTTGGCGTTGGACGGGTTGTTCTGCGGGATGCTGTCCCGCTTGTACAGGCGGTAGGCGTAGTGCAACTGCGTCGGCTCAAAGCCCCAGTTTTTTTTAAAGGCATAGGGCCCGGTGCCTTTTTTGCTGCGGCCGTAGTCAAAGACTTTGAGCCCGCGCGCGCAGGCGCGGCGCATCAGTTCCCAGTATTTGAAGTCGTTGGCGGCCAGGTCGCGCGCTGCTTCATCGTCACCCGCGTAGTAGGGCAGCACTTCGTCACGGAAGTAAAAACTCAGCACACTGCTCAGGGGTTTGCCGTCAGGCGCGACTACGGTGAGCACTTCGCAATCCGGTCCAAAAACCTTCATCAGCGCTGTGAAGTATTTTTTGGGCAACGCCGGGGTGCCGTGGCGGTGCACGTTGTCTGCAAACAGGGCGAAGAAACGGTCGGCGTTGGCATCAATCTCGCTCTTCAAGTCGTTTTTGATGCCTTTGCGCACCATGGCCCGCTGCTTGCGCGGGATGGCCAGCATGTTGGCTTCTTCAATTGGAAATATCTCCTTGCGGAAGGTGACGTAGAGGTCTTGCGTCGGCCAATCGGGGTGGCGGTTGTCCACATGTCGCAGCTCCAGATGGTCCACGCCGAGCGTCTGTGCAATTTTTTGCGCTTCGAGTTCGAGTGCCTCGGCCGCTTGCGGGTTGCTGGCGGCGGCGCCACCGTAGACAGTGAACGGCAGGCTGGTCAGCGAGTTGCCAAACAGCCAGCTGTGGATGTGGCCCAGTGGCAGCACACCTTCAATCTCGCCGCCGTCTGACTCGGCATACAAAAAATAGCTGTCATGTTTGAACACGTCGGTGACGATGTTTTGCCACCCTGCACGGTGAAAAAACGTGGCTTGCGGGCAGGCCAGTACAAACGCATCCCAGCGCTTGGCGGTGGAGAGGTCGCTCAGTGAAAGACGTTTGACCTGCGTCATGCCGGTGTCAGGCAGCCAGCGGCAAGGGCGCGGTCTGGTTCATGAACAAATGGTCCACCCGGCCCCACTTGAAGTCGGTCAGCAGCCGGTTCAGGCGCGTCTGCGTTTGCCCGATGTTGACGTAGTGACGAAACCGTGTCTTGCGGTTGATGCCCTGGATGCGCGGTTGACCGGGGTCGATCTCCCAGGGGTGAAAGTAAAAGATGCCACTCTGCTGGTCGCGTGAGTTGACGCGTTGGATCAACCAGCGCGACACCGGGTAGGGCAGCAGCCGGAAATAGCCGCCGCCGCTGGACGGGAAGTTGCGCTCAAACAGGCGCACCGTGGTGATCGGGATCTCGGTCAAGCCAGGCCGGACTTCATAGGCAAATCGGGGTGAATCCGGCATGCCGTAATGGTCGTGTGCTATCGGATAGATACTGGAGCTGTAGCGGTAGCCAGCTTCCAGCAGCGTGTCATAGGCCCACAAATTGCCCTTGCCGATGGAAAAACTCGGTGCCCGGTAGCCCTGAACTTCTTGGCCGGACAGGTCCTCGAGCATCTTTTTCGCGCGGTCGATGTCGTCGAAAAAAACGTCGGGGGACTGGTCGCTGGCGCGCTGGTGACCATAGCCGTGACTGGCCAGCTCGTGGCCGTTATCGACGATGTGGCGCACCAGTTGCGGGTAGCGCTCGGCAATCCAGCCCAGCGTGAAAAAAGTGGCATGGGTGTGGTGCCTGGACAGCATCTCCAGAATGGCCTGGATATTGCGCTCCACACGGCATTCCCGGCTGTCCCATTCAGTGCGGGCGATATAGGGTGCAAACGCCGAGACCTGGAAATAGTCTTCGACATCAATCGTCATCGCGTTGGTCAAGCGTGCGGCGTGCATGGCGTGGCCTCCCGGTTTGACAATGTCAAGTGTCTTTGTCCACCGGCGCACCGGTGGCTGCCTTGACCAGCCGCTGCAGCATGACCAGGATTTCCAGGTTGATGCGCTCCAGCCGCAGGGCGCTGCCTTCCAGGCGACGCAGCCGGATGTCGTACTGTTCGGCGTTCAGCGTCGCGATCTGGCCTGAAATGGCTTGCCCCAAGCCAGGTTGAAGCTGCAGTTTGCTCAGATCCACATCCACCGCTGCGGCAGAGGATGAGAGGCTCTGAATGAAGGAGTCGGTCCAGCCGGGCCCCTCAGGTGTTGACGCTGGCTTGGCCGACGAAAAAGACTCGTCGTTGATCTCGCTGACAACCTCGTTGACTTCATCCACACCAAAGTTGTCCTTGCTGGCCAGATAGCCTGACAGCAGCAGGCGGTCACACACCAGATTGATGCGCCGGGGAATGCCATTGGTGGCTTTGAAGATGGCCTCAAAGGCGGCAGCATCAAAACTCGGGTGCTCTGGCTTTGCCCCGGCACATTTCAGCCGATGTTCGATGTAGCTCTGGGTTTCCGCCAGGTCCAGCGGGCCAATGTGGCAGGTGGCCGTGACGCGCTGGCGCAGTTGTTGCATGCCCGGGCTTTGCAAAATGGCGCGAAACTCAGGCTGGCCGATCAAAAAGGTCTGCAACAGGGCTTGCTGGCCGTACTGAAAGTTGGACAGCATGCGCAGTTCTTCCACGGCACGGTGGCTCAGATTTTGCGCCTCATCAACGATCAGCAGGCAGCGTTGCCCCTGGCTGGCGTGATTGACCAGAAAGGCCTCCAGCGCCATCAGCAGGTCGGACTTGGACACATCCTTGACGCGCACGCCAAATGCAGCACCGACCATGCGCAGAGTGTCTTCGGCATCCAGTTGCGTGGTGACGAGGTTGGCAGCGATCACCTTGCCAGCTTCAAGACTCTCCAACAGGCCACGCACGACCGTGGTTTTGCCTGCACCGACCTCGCCAGTGATGACGATGAAACCCTCATTGCGCATCACGCCATACTCAAGGTAGGCCTTGGCGCGCCTATGTTGTTTGCTAGCGTAATAGAAGCGCGGATCCGGGTTGATCTGGAACGGCTCGGTGTCTAATCCGTAATAGGCTGCATACATGGGTCAGAACTGCACATTGAGGTTGCCGATCACCGCTGTCTCGGTGTAGGAGGGCGCGGCAAGGCTGTCAGAGACCACATGGCGTAGACCCAGCGATGCCGCTGACTTTTGCCCCAGTTTGCCGGTGAGGTTGACATTGAGTGACTTGAGGGTGGTTTGCTGGCCTGCCGCGTTGCCGGTGGTGACTTGACGCGACAACAGCGCGCCCAAAGAGTAGTCAGGGGTGAGACGGTGGCTGTAGTTGACGCTCAGACCGTTCTGCACGATGGCGCTTGAATTGGACAGGCTGTCAAAACTGTTGCTCAAGCTGTCCAACTGGCTGCTGTCGGTACGATTGAGCAAAAAAGTCACTGTGTCGCGGATGCCCAGCAAGGCAAAAGACAGGTTCTGACTGTGCTGCAATGATACCGAAGTAGTCAGCAGGTTGCTGATCACCGGGGTGTTGGGGCTGAGGCCGTTGGTTGTCAGGTAGTTATTGACCAATGCGGCGCGCTCAATGGGGTCCGTGACATAGGCATACAGGCTGTTAAGCAGACCATAGACATTGCCAATGCTGCCCAGGCCACTTTGACTGGGTGTAACCACGACATCCCGGCTATCAGAATACTGCCAGACCGTGCGCGCGGTGCGGTGCTCAAAACTCACATTGTGGGTGTCGCCATAAGAGCGCTTGCCCGTCAGTGCTGAGAACTTGGTGGTCTCGGACAGAGCCCAGTTCACGCCCACACTGTGGGTGCTGTAGTTTTGCTTGTCCAGGGTCGTGTAGTTGTTGGATTCCTGACCAGCGTTGGCCGACAGATTCAATTGTGGTGTAACGGCATAGGTCAGGCCGAGGCTGTAGTTGTCGTCTTCGGTGGCTCGCCCGGCGCTGTAACTTGCCTGCAGGCGCGACCAGTTGGCTGACCAGCCCAGGCTGCGAAAAGCCGACGCATTGCTGACCGTGACCACGCTGTTGGTGCTGGCGGTGTTGGAGACTGCCGCGCTGCCACTGGAACTCACCGCGCGGCTGACACGGGCCTGGTAATTGGCAAAGTCGCCAAAGCGCCCTTTGATGTAGGGCGACAGGTTATAGGTGGAAACCTCGGTGCTGTTGCTGTTTATCGCCGTGTTGTTGGTGGACTGGGTACCAAAGGCCGACACCGCTTGCTGCGAGATGTTGCCGCTGAAATCGATGAAGGCCCAGTTGTCCACCGCTTCCAGGGTGCCAAATGTGTTGAGCGCATTCAGGTTGCGGCTGGCGGACGTTCCTTGGGCGTACTCAATATGGTCCAGCGAGTAGTCCAGATACGTTTTCAGCCGCGCGCCGTCAATGTTGAGGTGAATGCCTGGCCTGATTTCGGTGACCTGGTCGGATTGCGCCGTGGCGCTGCTGCTGAGTGCCACGTTGTTGGTCAGGGTCTCGGTCACTGAGACACTCGGGACGATCGATACGGCTTGCTTGACTGCGTCCTGCGCGGCATCCTGCGCCCAGGTCATGGGCACAGAAAGCATCAAAGCTGCCGCAACCGGTGTCAGGTGCTGGGGTTTCATGCTGCCTGCTCTTCCTGTTTACCGTAGCCATAACCGCTGGCGTAACCATAGTTATACCCATAGCCGCCCTTGAAAAGGGAACTGGCGCGGTTGAGCAGCAGCAACTTCACAGGGCACGATTCAATGGTCCCCAAGGCTTGCTTGACCTCTGACTGCAGGGTCTTGCCAGCATGCACCACCAGCACGATCTGCCCCATATGGGTGGCCAGCACGCGCGATTCGGTGGTGATCAGCAGGGGAGGCGAATCAAAGACGATGATGCGGTCCGGGTAGCGTGCCGCCATGTCTTCCAGCAGCCTGACCATGGCATCGCTGGCCAGCAGTTCAGTGGCGCGGGGGTGAGGCGTGCCGCTGGGCAAAATGGTCAGTTTCTCGACATTGGTTTTGAGCAATACGGATGACATGTCCAACTGGTCGTCCAGTACCAGATCAAGCAGGCCCGGGCCATTAGGTAAGCCAAGCATACGCATGATGGAGGGGCGCGCCACGTCGGCATCAACTAGCATCACTGTGTTGTCCAACTCAGTGGCAATGCTCATGGCCAAGTTGATGGAGGTGAAGCTCTTGCCCTCGCCGGGCAGAGCGCTGGTGACCATGATCAGGTTGCCGTTGGCGATGATGGAGGCACCTTTGCCCATGGCGTTCTTGATCAGCGGGCGCTTGATCACGCGGTATTGGTCTGCAATCTCTGAACGTGGCGAATTGGGGTTGATGATGCCAGCTTCTGCCATGGACTCCAGATCCAGTTCAACCCGGCGTGAGGTGACCACCGGCTTGGGCGGTTCGGGTGGTTCGCCGGGTGTTTGAGACGCAATAAATCGCTGCGCAGGCGATGCCGCCGCCGGGGTTGCGGCAGGCATATCCACACCCGCCTGGCGCAGTTGTTCCAGTCGTCTGGCTGCCTGTTCAATCAAGCTACTCATAGATTCATCCCGCCCGGTTGGACATCAGGAACAGCGCCGTCATGCCGAGGCCGAAGACCACGATCAAAGCTGCTGTAGCCGCCAAAAACTTTTTCAACTCGGATTTGCGCCGCTGTGCGGTGCCATCGTCAACCACAAGCGATACCACGCCCAGTAAGGGCAGGCCCAGTGATTCGCTCATGGCATACGCATCGTAGAACACCGCCCGGATCTGGCTGAGCAGGAAGGTGACACCCAGGCCCGCACCCAAGGCAGCCACCAATGCCAGTGGCATCAACAGCAAACGGTTGGGTGCTACGGGCTTGGGCGAGGCACGGGGCGGGTCAATCAGGCGGAAATCCGCCACGCCGGTGGCGCTATCCAGGTCGCCCGACATGGTGGCCGACTCACGCCGCGAGACCAGGTCGGTGTAATTTTTCTTGTTGATGTCGTAATCGCGGTTCAGTTGCGCCAGTTCGGCCTCGATTTGCGGTGCCACTTTCATGCCTTCAAGGGCCTTGGCGTAGCGCGCTTCATACTCGCTCACGCGGGCTCTGAGCGATGCCACCTGCACCTCAGAGGTGGCCATCACGCGGCTGAGTTCCTGGTAAGCCAAAGAATTGTTGGCCGGCGCTGCTGTGGGGTTGGCCAGTGCGGCCTTGCGTAGTTCCTGGATTTCCTTGCGCTTCTGGTCTTCCAGATCCTTGATCAGACGGCGCGCACCGATCACATCAGGGTGCTGTTCGGTGAAGCGCTGCAGCAGGGCGTCCAGGTTGCGCTTCTGGGCATCAATACGGGCATCAATGTCGGGGGTGGCAATGGATGCTGACGTGTCCGACATGAGACTCTTGGTGTTGGCTGCTCTTTCCAGATCAAGCTGCTTTTTGGCCGCATCACGGGCATTCTCAGCCTCGTTCAAGTCCAGGCGGGCTTGCTGAAGTTGTGCCTTGATAGCGCCGAGCTGTCCGGCCATGTCCTGGCCGTCAGCTGTCGCCAGGCTGATGTTGCGCAGCTTGAATTCCTTGAGCCGCGCCTCGGCATCTTCCAGCTTGCCGACGTAGGTTTTGATCTGCTCTTCAAGGAACTTCTTGGCAGCGTCGGAGTCCTGGCGCGAACTGCCCATGCTGGACTCGACAAATATGGATACCAACGACTGCACCACTTTTTTAGCTCTTTCGGGGCTCGGGTCCCTATAGGACAGGGTGTAAATGTTGTCTCGCCCGATATTTTTAATCTCCAGGGTATTGGTGACCTGATCAATCAAGGCCTCTTGCGCCGCTTTGGTCGTGTTACCCAAGTCCAGATCGGCCATGCGAATGAGCTTTTCAACGTTCGGACGGGTGATCAGCGTGCGACTCAGCATCATCACCTGTTGCTCAACATTGGGCTGCACCGCCAAGCCTGACATCAAAGGCTTCAAAATGGACTGTGTGTCCACATAAATACGTGCACTGGCCTCGTACTTGTCGGGCACCGCCATCACCACTGCAGCACCCACCAAGGCCACCAGCCAAGCGGCCAGCAAACCGCTCCAGCGGTGCTTCCACATGCCGCGGGTGATGGTTGTTATCTGGCCAATCAGCTCATCCATGGGCATTTTTGTTATTCAAGGGAAAGACATCACAAAGCCGACCAAGCTCACGCGGAGCCTGGTCAGTGAAGTTGATAATTTAGAACCAGCCTTGGGGAATGATCAGTACATCACCCGGCTTCATCTCGACATTCGCCGAAATGTCGCCGCGCTTGATCAGGTCTTTCAGGCGCACCGAATACCGCTTGTCGCCCTCCGATGCACGTGTGATGGAGGCACCGTTGCCGTCAGCAAAATCGGTCAGACCACCTACGGCGATCATCACGTCCAGTAGAGTCATCTTTTGCTTGTACGGCAGGGCTTGCGGCTTGGCAGCCTCGCCTACCACACGAATCTGTTCGCTGTAGGGGCCCACAAAGCCGGTCACGATCACCGTTACGACGGGGTCACGCACCAGCTTGCTCAAGGCCTTTTCAACATCGCGTGCGATCTCGGTGGAAGTTTTGCCCTGTACCACCAGTTCGTCCACCAGCGGGGTGGACAGTTTGCCGTCAGGGCGCACCGGTACGGACATGGATAACTCGGGGTTGCGCCAGACGATGATATTCAGGTTGTCACCCGGGCCCACGATGTAGTTGTAATCAGGTGTCGCCGCCATGGTGGGCGCGGCGGGGTAGTTGCCGCTGGTAGCGCAGCCAGCGAGCCAGATGGCAGCCAGGCAGATCCCTACAACGCGGGCAAGACGCTTGAAGATCGATGCGGTAGATATGAAGCTGTTCAAGATAAATCCCCTGGGTGAGGCCAATGCAAGACGCAGAAAAACGAAAAGCGGATGTTAAGGCAATATAACGCATTTAAGCTGCAAGTCTGCGGCGGAAAACAAATCCGTTGCGCTGGACGATCTGGATGTCTCAAAAAATGAGTGAGCTGACGGCGTGTGTCCTGGGAAGAAAAGTTCAAGCCCTCCATGACAGTCGGACGCCATTGTGAGGGCGATGGACAGGTGTTAGATGTATGTGCAAAATACAATCAAGCTCATACCAGGAAGGGTTAACTGCTATATAAAAAATAGCTAAAGGATGCCATATGAGCCGCTTTGGGCTGCTTTGACGTATCAATGGGCGCCGCGGGCGATCTCTTTGGCCAGCATGAGCCCCTGCTCCCACGCTGAACTGACTCGTTCACGCAAATGTGCCGAAATGCGGTGGTCGCTACGCGACTTGTCGAGTGTCTGCGTCATGCCCTGTGCGATGCGCTGGACCACAGCTTTGGGGTCAGAAACGCCACAGACTCGCCGCCCAAAATCCAGAAGCTCCGCCGGTGACGGATACACCTTGGATCCCTTCGAGCCCGCAAAAAGCTTGAGCGCCATGGTGTGATCCTCAAGTTCCGGGCCACCGTCATAGCGCTGGTACTTGTAAATCGAGGTGCTCACCACATCAAACATGGGCGCAAGGCGCAGGTCATCGTTGTTGCTGTAAAGAACACCGTAGTTTTTGAGATGCCCGTCACCATTGCGGACCATCACCATGAAGGCAACCTGCTCGAAAAAAAGTGCCAGTTCAGCATCCGGCAGGTTGATCAATTTCAAGGCAGAAACGATGCGCTCGTAGCTGCCGTGGTACTTTCGGTCTGAGAGCGTATCGCGAACCCGCTGGCCCATGAGCGAAGCCGCATCCTCAAAGCCGAGACGTGAGCCATCGGGCGCAATGTCAAAGCGCTCGATGACCAGCAGCGAGCCGTCTTCGGAAAGATCGAACGGTGCCACCTGGATTCCCGCCGCCTTCGCGGCGCTCAGGCACATGAACTCGTTGGCAGACAAGCCGGGATAGCGCTCGGCAGCCATCTTCACAATAAGCGTCGGCACCGGCACCGGCACCGTGATCCGGTCAGGCACCATGATCTTGGGTTGAATGCCAGAAATACCGGCGCCGGTGGACAGGTACGCGTGCATCAGGTCCTGGAACAGCGCGGGGCCATTGGCACTGGTCAGCAAGTCGGCCTTGTTGACCACCGCCACCGCTTGTGGGATGGGGGCATCCGGAAGGCGATAGCCCAGGCGACCGATACCGTTGTTACCCATGAGGGCAAGAAGGTGCATCGGCGTGATGGGCTGCTTGGGGAAAAACTCGCGAATTTGCTGAAACAGGTAGCCTTCGGGCAGGTTCATGTCCATGACGGGAAACAGGGCACCACCGCCGTCAAAGTGCAGGATGCTCGCGGGCATGAGCAGAGACAGGCTGAGTTGGGCCGGGTCGTCGCGGTGATAGTCGAACGTGTAGGTCGATGCGTGCGCCAGTCGCCCGCTGCGCGAACCATTCACATCCACATCGAGCAGGCGGATTCGCTCAGGCAGCATCATCACCCTCCTCGGCGGCGAAGCGGCGCTGCATTTCCTCCAAGGTCGGCATGCCTGCCTTTTGCAGACTCAAGTAAAGTCCCATGGCGCGCAGAATATCGAAGAGGGAGGTCACGGTCACATCCTCCCCTCTCTCAAGCTTGTGCAACACGGTCCTGCTACGCCCAGCTTTGGCCGAGACAGTGACCGCCGAGAGCTTGTTGTCTTGTCGGTATTGGGCTATGGCCTTACCAAGGTCAGCGGGAAGTCTTATTTTGTCCATGATAATGAACATCATACCGCCATTTTTAAAGTTTGCAATCTATCGTGAACATTATGACGGTCAAACACGCCATGATCTTCGTATCTTTGCAAGGGCTAAACGCTATATTTCGCGCAGCTATTTGGGCTGCCCACCCCGTAGCACCGGCCGGATGAACTTCAGCAGCAGTTGCTGCAGCGGGTTGGCATTGCCAAAGGGGCGCCAGGTGTGCCCAAATCTTTGTCTGAAGGCTGCAAAATTAATCTGAGCCTATATTTTGGTACCTGGTGTCGCCGTGGCGTCGGGGATCACACTGGAGTTATCAGCTCTATAATCAGCTCTTAAATTGGAGTTAAATTATGCAACCCATTTTTTCCGACATCATGATCAGCATGTCCGAATTCAAGAAAAATCCGGCTGCCGTGTTGCGTGATGCCAAAAGCAAGCCTGTGGCCGTGTTGAACCACAACAAGGCTGCGTTCTACATGATTGAGCCGGCCCTCTTTGAGGCTCTGCTCGAAGAACTGTCAGACCAGGAATTGCACCGGACCGTGCTGTCGCGCATGGGCGAGCGTGCCCACGCTATTGAAGTCGATATCGATACCATTTGAGCCAAGATGGCTTCATACAAGTACCGCCTGCAGTTTGTTCCAAGCGCCTGGGCAGAATGGCAGGCGCTGGATGTGTCGGTCAAAGAGACCCTGCGAAAACTGTTGAAGAAGCGGCTGGACAACCCGCATGTGCCCGGCGGCGAGTTGCACGGCGCACTCGCTGGTCATTACAAAATCAAACTTCGCAAGCAGGGCTATCGCCTGGTTTATGGCGTTCAGGACGACATTCTCACGGTGATGGTGATGGCCGTTGATAAACGCGAGGACAGCGCCGTATATCAATCCGCCATGGTACGCATTTCCGAATTGATTGCTGAATTTTCAAAAGTCACACCAAAACGCCACTGACGCGAGCAAGGAGCCTTTTGCCA
This sequence comes from uncultured beta proteobacterium, assembly GCA_903905735.1. GTDB lineage: Bacteria > Pseudomonadota > Gammaproteobacteria > Burkholderiales > Burkholderiaceae_C > Rhodoferax. The sequence continues at coordinate 7,642 of CAIVHU010000031.1, read as the reverse complement.
CTGGTGTCATGCCGGGATCAACCCGGCATCCATGATTGTTAAATTGCCTCAAAGCCCTCGTTGTATAAGCATCAGAAGCTATCGCAAACATAGCTACTCAGGGTGTTTACCTTGCAGCACCGGCCGGATGAACTTTAGCAGCAGTTGCTGCAGCGTGTTGGCGTTGCCAAAGGGGCGACAGGTGTGTTTGAGTTTCTGGTGGTGGGCGTCAAAGTGCAGGCCCAAAAATTTCCTTTTGCTCAAGTTGCATATACAATTTGCTCATGATCTCTTACGACGAAGTCAAGCGCCAAGCCAACATCAATAAACATGGCTTTGACTTCTTGGGGAGCGAAGCGATCTTTGAGGGCTTCACCATCACCCGCGAGGATGCGCGTGATGCCTATGGTGAACTGCCGCTGCAAACATTGGGCTTGTTAAACGGCACTGTGGTGTTTGTGGTTCATACCGCTCGTGGCAACGCAGACCACGTTATTTCAATCAGAAAGGCAGAAAGGCATGAAGAACGCATCTACTGGAAAAACTATTCCAACTGAAATGGTGAACGATCCGGACAGCCCGAGCACGCGCGTTTCTGACTGGGAAGGCGCTGTTCTCAAGCAAGGTGGTGTGGTGGTTGGCCGCGCACGCACGCGCGGGCCTAATCGCGGGCCACTCAAGGAGCAGGTGGCGGTGCGATACAGCCCAGACGTTTTGGCCGCTTTCAGAGCGACGGGTGCAGGCTGGCAGACCCGTATGAACGAGGCTTTGCGCGACTGGCTACGCACCCACTCGCCGGTGTAACTCAAGGGACTTCCGTGACAGGCCTGGTCTGGCGTGCCGACTGCCGACCCAGGATCAATGCCACCGGCTGTCATGCCGGGCCCCCGGATGAACTTCAGCAACAACTGCTGCAGCGGGTTGGCGTTGCCAAAGGGGCGCCAGGTGTGTTTGAGCTTCTGGTGGCATGAGGGCCGGACCGCCCAAGTTGTCGATCTTGGGCTGCCTTCTGCCATCAGGTTCTAACCGACTCCACGACAACAGAATTGAGACCTTTATCCATCGTCAATAGCTCTAAACGGTGGCAGAGCGCAGTTGCTGCTATCAGCGCATCTGGCAACTTGACCCGACGCGTGCAGCGCAGCTCAATCGTTGCCGGATCAAGGCATCTTCTTGCACTGTGATGCCAGGAAACCCAAGCAACTCCATGCGTGTTACAGCACTGTAGGCGCATTGCCCCGCCATGACGCCAGTGCTCCCCAACACGGCCAACACCTCTGGTGCTGACTTCAGCATTCCCAGAATGAAATTGGTATTAAGCAGGTACTTAACGCCACTCTTCGCGCAACTGCTGCTGAATGATCACGGGTGATCCACCAAAGGTTTGGGTGTTCTCCAGACCGCCGCACAAACTGGAGAGGGGAACGTCTGCCGGTTGACTCAGCAGGCCAGTTGACCTCGCGCGCAAAAAATCGGCAAAGTCCAAAACCTCAGCCAACAACGGCTCAGGCAAGGCTTGGACCGTTTCCAAGAGGCGATCAGCAGTTATTGACATGTATTTTCCTGGTGGGGTTCAGTCATGTCAGTTTACTGTCTAACTGACAGCAGCGTGGTTTCCGCGACAACCAACACCACTTGTACCCGAAGCCCCGACCAGCGCGCTGGTGTCCAGCACAAACCGCCGATCTGCTTTCACCTGGACTCTTTCACCAGACGCACAACATCGCTATCGGTCAGCTCGGCAGCGGCGGGCAGCGCAGCCGCTGCGGCGCGCTGACTCCAGTCCTCAAACGCTTGCACAGCGCTTTGCCGCTGAGTGCGGGCCGTTTGCAGGTTCTGCAAATCCTGCATATCTTGCGCTGAAACCATATACGCGGCCATTCGACCGTGGCGTGTGATCACCACAGGTTCACGCTGAACGGTATCCAGCAACTGACCAAAGCGGTTCTGAGCGTCAACGGAAGAAATTGTAATCATGATGGCCTCCTTGAAAGTGGCTAAGGTGTACAGTTTAGCTATATTGATCCGTATCGGCCGAAGGCAGGTTGAAATTAGGGCGGTGCATTGACAAATGAAGAACTATGTGTAGTCATCCTGCACTGCCCTTTTTGATATTTATTAAAATGCCTTTATACCCTTAATATATATAGGTCAGTAGCTATCTTAAACATAGCTACTTGGGATGTTTACCCCGCAGCACTGGCCGGATGAACTTCAGCAGCAGTTGCTGCAGCGCGTTGGCATTGCCAAAGGGGCGCCAGGTGTGTTTGAGCTTCTGGTGGTAGGCATCAAAGTGCATGCCCCAGGGGGCGGCCTTGATGTCACCGCGTTTGAGCAACACCTTCAGCACCGAAGTGCCCATCACCCCCGCGCACAGGTCACACGCCATGATCGTGGACGGCCCGCGCTTTTCCGCAAAGTTCACCGCCTCGGGCGCCACCAGGTAGTCGCGGTTGAGCATGGCGGGGGACAGTCCGGCAATAAAGCGGGCGTATTGCTCCTGCTGCTCGTGCCCTTCCACCTTGAAGTAGTCCTCAAAACTCATGCCTGTGGGGCTGAAGTAAAGAAAAGCGACACCCATGCCCAGAGGCGCGGCGGTCAGGGCCGGGATGCCTTTTTCGCGACATTTGGCAAATACCATGCGCCGCGCGGGCAGGGCAAAGAAGTCGAGGCCGTCCACATACACGTCCACGTCTTTCAGAAAATCGTCCACGTTTTCGGGGGTAACTCCCTGAGGGAACAGCCGCAAGTCGGTTTCGGGGTTGATGTCATGGGCTAGCCGAGCCACGGTGTCGATCTTGGGCTGACCCATGAACGGCATGAACGCACCGGCCTGGCGGTTCATGTTGTGCACATCAAAGTCGTCAAAGTCGGCAATGTTGAAATGAGCCAGGCCCAGGCGGCTGAGCGTGAGCAGGTGTGCGCCACCGACGCCACCCAGGCCAGCAATGGCGATGCGCGCTTGGCGCAGCTTTTCCTGCTCGGCAGCGGTCACCCAACCAATGTTGCGGGAAAAGGCGCTTTGGTAGTCAAATTGGATGGTGGGTGACATAAAAAGTGTGAATTGAAGTGGTTTCAGTTTACCCCGGCGTTCCCGTATAGTGCTACATCATGAGCCGCGAGACAATAGCCCACATTCTTGACCTTGCCCGCTGGGCACCCAGCGGCGACAATACCCAGCCCTGGCGCTTTGAAATCGCTGGCGACCAGCATATCCGGGTGCATGGTTTCGATACCCGCGACCACGTTCTGTACGACTATGACGGTCACCCCAGCCAAATCGCCCACGGTGCGCTGCTGGAAACTTTGCGCATTGCGGCCTCCCGCTGGGGTCTGAAAGCCACCTGGTCGGCCAACAGCAGCGGTGAGCACCGCACGCCGGTGTATGACGTGCACCTGATCAACGAGGCCAGTTTGCAGCGCGATGCGCTGTTTGAATTCATTGAAAAGCGTACGGTGCAGCGCCGTCCCATGCAAACCGCGCCACTGACCGCTGCTCAGCGCCTGGTGCTCGGCAAGGCGACTGGCGAGGGGTTCACGGTGCAGTGGTTTGAGTCTGCCGCTCAGCGCCGGCAGGTGGCAGCGCTGCTGTGGCGCAGCGCCAAAATCCGCCTGGTCTGCCCGGAAGCCTACCCGGTGCACAAAAACATCATCGAATGGGGCGTACGTTTCAGCAAGGACCGCATCCCAGAAGAGGCCGTGGGTGTGGACCCCTTGACCGCACGCCTGATGCATTGGGTGATGCAAAGCTGGAGCCGGGTGGACTTCTTCAACCGCTACCTCGCAGGCACGGTCGCGCCACGACTGCAGCTTGACCTGCTGCCCGGTTTGCGCTGTGCTGCGCATGTGCTGGTGCGGCCCGAAAAGCCACCCATACAACTGGAAGACTGGGTGCATCTGGGCATGGCGGTGCAACGTCTTTGGCTCACCGCTACCCAGCTAGAACTGCATTTGCAACCGCAGATGACTCCGGTGATTTTCCGGTGGTATGCCCGCGCCGGGAGGCGGTTTTCAGCCGATGCGCAGCTGGCGGAACTGGCCGGCCAGATGGCGTCAGACTTTGAGGGCATCGCACAAGTCTCGCCTACCGAACCCTTTGGCTTTTTCGCCAGGGTGGGTGTCTGCCCGATTCCGGTCAGCCGTTCCATCCGGCAGGATGTGGCTGAACTTATGCGAGTTTGACTTGCCGCCGATGTCAGCAACCCTGAAAGAGTAAACACAGCGACGCGGTGATCGGGTCCTGTGCAGCGTCAGCCATTCGGCATGGAAGGCTGCGTTGTAGGTTACGACGAAGTCGGCATATTCTTCGCTCCAACGACGCTCTGGCTCGCGTCGTACCAGCTTCGGGCCATGAGCCTCATGCGAACGAATCAGAAAAGGATAGCTGCTAGCCCTTGAAAGACAGGGGCCTTCAGGGTAAAAAGATGCTGTCTCTGGCGGCGGTCATGCAGTACTGTCGGTGTCTGCAACACAGAAACAAAAAAGCCCCGTGTTGCCACGGGGCTTCCTGCAAGCCATCAACTTCGTCAGGTCGTCTTAGACTTTGCTTTTACGGCGGGTAGTGAAACCAACACCCACCAAGGCCAAGCCTAGCAGGCTAAGCATGGACGGTTCAGGGACAGCCATTTGAAATTGACCATTGTTGGACAACTTCAACGTGTTAAAACCATCACCGGTAGCGCTGACCAGACTCGTTCCAAATCCAGCGTTGTAAGCGTTGATCAACGGCGTTGACACGGCCGAGTTCAAGTTGATGACATTGGTTGTTGCCATGCCCAACACTAAACCGGTTGGTGACAGAACACTCGCTGCCAAATCTTGCATTGCTGAATTAAAGAAGTATCCGGCATCCATGGCTGTCGCCTTGAAAATCAGGGAAACAGTTCCATTTGGCAGTGTCGAGTTGGCAAAGAGATTGGCACTACCACTGAGCAACGTAAAGTCGGCAATGTCGGTCGCTCCAGAGAATACCTTGAGGGTACCTCCCGTCGCAAATGTCAATGCGCCGCCTGTTGTGCCGCTGCCTGTGCCGATGAATGTTGCGGAAAGCGAAGGATTCAGGGGCGTACTGCCATCGGCGGTTGCCGCATTGAAAAGTCCCGCTTCATTGAAGTTGAATGCTGTCCCACTGGTGAACGTGTTTTCAACAAACGCAGTACCTACGAGATCCAAGTAGTCTAGGACTAGAACCGGAGCATTACCACCAGCGCCATCGGTATCGATATACCAATTGGACAGAGGAGTGGGGTTAGCAGAGGCGGCAGATGACAGCGCGAACAGGCTTGCAGCAACTGCAGCACTGATGAGTGATTTCTTGATCATGGTGGTACTCCAATAAGGAACAAAGGTTGATGACTTGCCAAAAATTAAAAGCATGTTTTGTGCCAAATTATCAAAAATATCCTAAGTTATTGATTTTGTTATGAAAAACTATTTTTAACCCAGGATTCTTGGCATTGTTGTTTTTCATGTGTAAAGAATCCTGACGGTTTTTAGTTTCTTAACCCCGTCAAGACCACGGTCAGCAGGCGCCATGAAAAGCTTTCCGACACCGCTTGCCACCGACTCAAACGTGGCGCAGCGCATCAACCACTTTCAAGTTGGCGGCACGATAGGCTGGCAGCCAGGCTGAAAAGATTGCGATACAGATCAGTGCCAGGGTGGTGCCAATGATCATGCGCGTCTCTCCCGTCAGCAGGATGATGAGTGGCACGGGTTCAACGCGGCTTGGTGGTATCCAGGGAATATCCAGACTGTTGACAATGCCCGCCACCACAAAGGTCAGCACGACACCCAAAAGTGAACCAAACACACCCAGCAGGGCACCCTCGGTCACGAACAGGCTCCGAATTCCCGCTCGGCGCAATCCAATGGCGCGCAAGGTGCCGATCTCAACTGTGCGTTCAACGACGGCGGTGTTCATCGTATTGCCAACAGTGAACAAGACAATGGCACCGATAAGGACAAAAACAAAGCCAAAGATGGTGTCAAACATCTGCATCGTTTGAACAAAGAACGGGTTCAAGCTCAGGTAATCCTGCAAGACCAGGGGCTGTTTGCTGGAAAACTTGGCCAAGATAGGCTTCAAACGATCAATTGCTGCAGGCAATTGAGCGGTATGCCGCAACTGGATCATGATGGATGTCACTTTGGGCGCTGATTTACCGTAGACGAGCTTCTGGATTTTCGAGAGGTGCATCATCACGGAGATTTCGTCGAGTTCTTTGAAGCCCTGATCCTCTGCACGTATCACGTCCACTGCTGTGACGTTGGGTGCACCACGTGAATTCACCACCAGAATCTCGATCCGGCGCGGGTCTGTTGTTGTCGCGGCTGTGGACTTCGGTGCCTCTTGTGCGCTGAGCTGTGCGATGTCGTCGGGCAGGACTGCACCATCGGTCACTTGGTCTTTTTCGGGTTTAGGGCACTTCTCAATCTTGAGTGCGTCACACAGTTGCAAGACGCGTGCTACACCGACGCCCACCACGGCAGATTCAGGCGATGTTCCCTCCAATGCGGACATTGGGGGTTTGGTGCGCAAACCAAATTCATTCCAACTGCGCATGAGGTTGATGTCCTTGGCGACGTAGCCCGTGCCAATGATGGTGCGCGAAACACTAGCAGCGTAATTTCCCGCGATGCCGCCAAATTGCAGTGTGGGCGTGGCCACAACCACGATGTCTTTCAACACGTCGTCAGCTGCTATAGCTTGGAGGATCTTTTGATAGTCCTCGATGCCGTACGCGGTTGGGTTGCCGCTGCCGTAAAGGTAAAAGTCACGATGCTGAATTTGCAGATGTCCGCCAGTTTGGACGATCTTGGTCAGCATCTCATATTTGATGTCGCCGCTAAAGCCACCGAACAGGAGGATGGCAGCACCACCAATCGACATGGCCACCAATGTCGCCAGTGACCGGCGCCGATTGCGCAGCAAATTGCGCAGAGCAATGGACAAGGTCATCATGATGCAGCCTCCGCACCCTTGCGTCGAACGCCCCGGATCAGTCCGTCTTTCAGAAAGATGGTGTCGTCCGCGGCCTTGATCACGTCGGAGTCATGCGACGAAAAGATGAAGGACACTTGGAAACGGTCCACCATGCGGCGCATCAATCCCAGAATGGCCGCGCCGGTCTCGCTGTCGAGGTTGGCGGTGGGCTCGTCGGCAATCACCAATTTGGGCTTGCGCACAAGGGCGCGGGCAATGGCCACGCGCTGGCGCTGGCCGCCCGAGAGCTGGCCGGGCAGGTGGTGAGCCTTGTCGGCCAGGCCCACAGCTTCAAGCAGTTTAGGCACGCGGTCGGCACGAGTTTTGGCGCTGGCACCGGTCAGCAGCAGCGGGTATTCGATGTTTTCGTAGGCGCTGAGCACTGGCAGCAGGTTGAAGTTCTGGAAAATGAAGCCGATGTTTTTGGCGCGAAAGTCTGACAACTCGTCGTCTGACAGTTCCCCCACCTTGCAGCCCGCCACCATCACCTCGCCCGCGTCGGGCTTGTCAATGCAGCCAAACATGTTGAGCAGGGTGGTTTTGCCGCTGCCGGAAGGACCCAGCAGCACGGTAAAACAGGCCGGGCGCACCAGAATGTCCACGCCCTTGATCACCGGCACACTCACCGAGTCCATGTGATAGGTTTTTTCAACGCGCGTCAGCAGCGCTACCGGGCCT
>CAIVHU010000030.1 GCA_903905735.1 uncultured beta proteobacterium | reverse complement strand
TGCTCAACAAGGGCCTGGGCGACAACATGATCGAAAAAGCCAGCTTCACCGCCACCTACGGCAGATAGACCGATACCCATGCTCGCCCAGGAAATCATCCGCATCAAACGCGACGGCCACCCGCTGGAACGCGCCCACATCGACAACTTTGTCAAAGGCCTGGTTGACGGCTCATGGAGCGAGGGCCAGGCCGCCGCGCTGGCCATGGCGATGTTTCTCAACGGTTTGAGCCGCGCCGAGACCGCGGCGCTGACGCAAGCCATGATGCACTCCGGGCGGGTGATGGACTGGTCACAAGCCAACTTGAGCGGCCCGGTGCTGGACAAACATTCCAGCGGCGGCGTGGGCGACAAGGTGAGCCTGATGCTCGCGCCCCTCGTCGCGGCGTGCGGTGGCGTGGTGCCGATGATCTCGGGCCGTGGGCTGGGCCACACCGGCGGCACGCTCGACAAATTGGGCAGCATCCCCGGCTACAAGACCATGCCTGACGTGGCCACGCTGCACCGCGCCTTGCAATCGGCGGGCTGCGCCATCATCGGCCAGACCGCCGACCTGGCCCCGGCCGACGGCAGGCTGTACGCCATCCGCGACGTGACGGCCACGGTGGAAACGGTGCCGCTGATCACCGCCAGCATCCTGTCCAAAAAACTCGCAGCCGGGCTGCAAGGGCTGGTGATGGACGTAAAAGTAGGCAACGGCGCGTTTGCCGCTTCGATGGACATGGCCAAGGCGCTGGCCGAATCGCTGGTGCAGGTCGCCACCGGCGCGGGCCTGCCCACGCGCGCCTGGATCACCGACATGAACCAGGTGCTGGGCACCACCGCTGGCAATGCGCTGGAGACGCTGGAGGCGGTTGAATTTTTGAAAGGTAACGCGCTGGAACCGCGCCAGCTTCTGGTGACGCGCATCTTGAGCGCCGAACTGCTGTTGATGGGCGGGCTGGCGGCGAATGAGGTCGATGCGCTACAAAAAGTGGATCAAGCTTTGCAGAGCGGACGAGCGCTGGAGCAGTTTTCTCGTATGGTGTCGGCATTGGGCGGTCCGGCAGATTTTGTCGAGCGCCCCAGCCACTACCTTTCTGCGGCACCAGTGCAGTTGACCGTGCCAGCACCGCGCAGCGGCTGGGTCACCGGCATGGCCACGCGCGACATTGGCCTGGCAGTGGTGGAACTCGGCGGTGGCAGGCGACAAGCCAGCGACACGATTGACCCGCGTGTGGGTTTCACGCAGTTTGCGCAAGTTGGCCAGCAGGTGCACTCGGGTGACGTGCTGGCGGTGGTACACGCCGCCGATACCGCGTCTGCCGAGCGCGCGCGGCAGACACTTCTGGCGCTGATTCATATTGGTGACACACCGCCCGTGATGTCGCCGGTGCTGCTCAAACACGTCGTTTAAACGCGCTTCGATCCAGTGCGCGTTGCAGCGCCGTGGTGCCGAATTCACATTCCCGCGCATCGCGTGAAAAAGCGATGGATTTGTCTCGCACACGCCCGTAAACTCCTCATCCGGACGGACTTATCCTGTTGTTGACACGGGCCATGGTCTGGACACCTTACTTTTGGGATGCCACATTCAAAAGGATGACCATGCGCAAGCTCTTCAAGATCGCCGTTATTTCGGCAGTTGTGTCCGTGTCCAACTTGGGCTTTGCCGCCCCGGGTGAATTCTGGGAGATCACCTCCAAGATGGAGATGCCTGGCATGCCGATGGCGATGCCAGCCACCACCACCAAGGTATGCATACCCAAAGGCTCTGAGCGGGACCCCAAATACACGGCCGACAAAAGTTGCGTGATCTCGGACGTCAGAACATCGGGCAACAAGACGTCCTGGAGCCTGCGCTGCGACCAAAAAGGCCAGATCATGACGGGTACCGGTGAGATGTCCGGCACACCCGACAACTCGCAGGGCAAGATGCACATGAAAGGCACGGGCAAAGAATCCTTTGAAATGGACCTGGCCTATAACAACAAGCGCCTTGGGGGCGCCTGCGATTCAGAAGAGCAGGTGAAAAAGCTCACCGCGCAAATGTGTGACCCTGGCACCAACGATGTGGCGCAACAGATCTATTCGGCGAACATGCTGATGAACGAAAAGGCCTGCCCGGGCAAAAAGCAACCCTTCTGTGAGTCTGTGCGAACAGAAGCACCGCGCAACGCCCGAGTCTATGGGGCCGTCATCGACGCTGACAAGAATGCCAAAGTTGACGTTGCCAAGGGCTGCGGGATTGACATGGTCGCCACCAACAAGGCGCTGTGCAAAACGCTGGACAAAAACAACGTTGGCGAGTTGGCGCGCTTTTGCCCGGCAGAAGCCAAGGTCGTGCGGGAAGACGAACGCCGCAAGGCCTGCGAAGGCCGCAGCTTCACGGCCAGGGAAGACCTGACCAGATGCCTGGCAGGCAAATCAGGTGGGGCAACGCGCACTGAAAGCACCGCCACTGCCAAAGGGAAGCACAATGCCTCCGCCGTTGTGCCGGTTGCCGATCAGACCACCGAGCAACCCGCCAGCCCAACGCCAAACCCCGGGGAGGCCCTTATGGATGGCGCCAAGAAGTTGAAAGGTCTGTTCGGCTTTTGACCGGTTGCCATGCGCTGGTTGCTGAGGCTCTGGCTGCTGTGCCAGGCCGCGCTGGGGTGGGCACAGTCTGACCCCTTTCCAAAAATCGGTGCCGCCTACTGGCTGGAGACCGATGGCGCGGTCATCTGGAGCAGACAGGCCGACAGGCGTCTGCCGCCGGCCAGCCTGACCAAGATGATGACGGTCCTGCTGGTGCTGGAGCAGGCCAGAACAAGCGCCTCGGCCGCATCGGTGGTCAGGGTCAGCAACGCTGCAGCGCATGAAACCGGTTCCAGAATCGCCCTCAAAGCTGGAGAGCAACTCACAGTGGACGACCTGCTGGCCGCCACCCTCATCGCCTCGGCCAATGATGCCTGCCGGGCGCTGGCTGATCATCTGGCCGGCAACCAGAGCCGTTTTGTTGAGCGCATGAATGCGCGCGCCCGGCAATTGGGCATGACCAACACACACTTTGCCAACGCCTGCGGGCACGACGCACCGCAGCACTACGCCAGCGCCCGCGACTTGGCCCGGCTGGCGCATGCGCTGATGCAACATCCGCGCGCTCTGGCGCTGGCCAGCCAGCGTGAACGACGTATCAGCACGGTGGATGGTCAGCGCAGCTTTGATCTGACTACCACCAACGCCCTGCTGGGTCGCTACCCCGGCATGCAGGGCTTGAAAACCGGGCACACCGCGCAGGCCGGAAACTGTCTGGTGGCCCTGGCGCAACGCGGCAAGACACAGGTCTTGCTGGTGATTCTCAAGGGCACCGACCGCTGGTGGGACGCGGTGGATGTGCTGGACCTGGCGTTCGAGCGTGTCGCGCCCTGAGACTACGGTGCGTCACGGGCTTTTGCTGGCGCTGGCAGTCGCGCTCTGTTATGCCAATGCCTTGGGCGGTGTCTTCCAGTTTGATGACTACAAGGTCATCGTGGACAACCCCAGCGTGCATTCGTGGGACGCGTGGCACAGCAACGACGGTCAAGGCATTTTTGGCATACGGCCGTTGCTGAAACTGTCCTACCTGGTGAACTGGATCTCCGGTTGGGGCGTCGTGGGTTTTCATGCGGTTAACTTGGCCATCCACCTGGTCAATACCTGGCTGGTGTACCGCCTGGCGCTGTGTTTTGGCGCAGATTTGCCAGACCCGGCCAAGGCACCGCGGGTGGCGCTGGGCACGGCCCTGCTGTTTGCGGTGCACCCGGCCAACACCGAGGCCGTGACCTATGTCTGTGGCCGATCAGTCTCGCTGATGGCGTTTTTTTACCTGGCAGCCGTCTGGGTTTATGCCGAGTCGCGGGACCAGAAGCATCCATTCAAACTTCATGTGTTGGTACCCGCGCTGTTTGCACTGGCCTTGAGCGTCAAGGAAACCGCTGTCACCCTGGTGTTGGCACTGCTCGTTTGGGAACTGGTATTGGGCACGGACTGGCGTCGTATCTGGCAGCGGCAATGGAGCTCCTGGCTGCTGCTTCTGGCGGGCGCGCTGTACTTTTTGCTGAACGCCAATTACCTGGCGCACATGCAGCGCAGCCTTGAGCTGAACACGTTATCCGGCAATATCGCCACACAGGCTCTGGCCTTCAGTTACCTGTTGCACCAATGGGCTTGGCCACTGTGGCTCGATATCGATCCCGATCTGCCTCTGCTGACGAGCGTTGCCAGTGCAGCCGTCCCGCTGGCGGGTCTGGCGATCACGCTGTGGCTGGCATACCTGACCAGACGCCAGCGGCCATGGATCAGCTTTGCGCTGCTGTGGGCGGTGGCGCATCTGGTGCCGCTGTACATGGTGTTGCCGCGTCTGGATGTGGCCAATGACCGCCAGCTCTATCTGGCTGCCTGGCCATTGGGGCTGGCGCTGGTGAGCGAGTTGACCCTTTTGCTGCCGCGGCGCTCATATCGCTGGCCGCTGGGCGGACTGTTGCTGTTGCTGGTTTTTCTGACCGTGGCGCGCAATCAGGACTACACCAGCGAGATCGCTTTGTGGGAGGCAACCGTGAAGCTCTCGCCTGACAAGGCCCGTGTGCACAACAACCTGGGTTACGCCTACAGACTGGCCGGGCGCAACGATGACGCGCGGCGCGAATACACCACCGCTTTGCGCCTGGACCCCGAGCACATCAAGGCCCAATACAACCTGGAGCGACTCGACTTGCCCTGACTAGAGAGCGCGATGCCGGTCCTGCCGGGTCGCCAGCGTTTGGGTGGCTTTGGCTTGGGCTGGTGCCTGCCTCGGCAGCAGCCCCTGCAAGGCTTTGGGGTTGGCGCGCGCGCCGCTGGCGATGTAGTCGGCCAGCAAGGCTTGACGGACGACCTCGGGCGGCAGGCTTTGGCTCAGGTAGTCGAACAGCGCATCCACCAGCAGCTCGGGGGTCAGTTGGTGCGTTGCGCCCATGCGCTGCCAAAGCCACCCTGACAGCGCCATGAATCGCCAGAAAGGCGAGTCGGGCTGCGTCGCCGCAGAGCGGGCGGGCTGAGGTGTCTGCAACAACAGCGCCAGCGTCTGCCCAAAGCGCCCCGAGTTGGCCAGCACATCCCAGTAGCGGGCAAAACGGGTGAAGCGCTGCACCGTGTCGGCATCCACCACGCCGGTTTGTTGAACGGTGTAAGGCGGCTCAGTCGCGTACACCATGCCGTGCGTTTGGGTGTGGCGGGTGATGGGTGTGCCGCGCAGCCGCTTCAAGATGCCCAGCTGGATCTCGTGCGGGCCCATCGCCAGCAGGCGCTCAAAGCCCTCGGCAAAGCTCTGCAGCGTCTCACCGGGCAGGCCAAAGATCAGGTCGGCGTGTAAATGCGCATGGCTGTGGACCAGCAGCCAGCGCAGGTTGGCCTCGGTGGCCGCGTTGTCCTGGCGGCGCGAGATGGTGTGCTGCACGACCTCGTTGAAGCTTTGCACGCCCACTTCCAGCTGCAGCACACCCGGTGGGAACTGCGCCAGCATGGCTTTCAACCGATCCAGCAGGTGGTCGGGGATGACCTCAAAGTGGAGAAAGAGCTGACTGCCGCTAGCGCCGTTCTGGCCCAGAGCATCAGCCCCATGTAGATCCGATAGCGGCGCAGCGCCGCAGTCAACCACCGCCGAAGTCATTGGCAACTTGTCCAGAAAAAACTGCAGGATGCGCACCGAATGGTCGATCTTCAAATTAAAGGTGCGGTCCACAAACTTGAAGTTGCGAGCCCCGCGCTGGTACAGCGCCTCCAGCGCGGCCAGCACGCGGTCCAGTTCAAACGCCCAGGCGGTTTTGTCCAGCGAGCTCAAACAAAACTCGCATTTGAATGTTATGTAGAATTGTATTGTTCATGTGTATGTATTTATCTATATCTGTCGAGGCAGCGCCGCATTTATTCAAATTTCATCTGTTCATGAACAATAATTATTTCGTTCGGTATGTGGTCCAGGCCCCCGCGCCACGCGTCGTCCCCGCCACATTAGCGTTAACGGCCTCGTCTAACAGTCAGCTTGGCTGAAAAGTCGTTACAGCCTTCGAACTACACGGGCGGGGCGAACACTGTTTCAGGCATAAATCACTCGGCTTTGTTGTCCGTCCGATTTGCGAATTCCAAGATCACTGCCCGCATCAGGGCTTGCATAAAATTTTCACCATGCGCGCAATATTCATTGATGCGGCACTTCGCAACACCGTTTTCCACAAATAGTGTTGCGCCACGCTCCTTTGCAGTCTCCAACGCCAACTCTGCCATGTTGTTGGCAAAAGATGAATGTTTGACGGATTCGGCACTCCCGCCGAAGACAAACAGCGACCGCATGTCTGTGGTAACTAAGGCAAACGGCCCGTGACTGGACCCAAAGACGTCAAAGTGCGCCGCGCGAGCAAAGGTGTATTCAAGCTCTACCCCCGAAAGGTCTTGTACTGATTCTTTTTCCATCAACAGGTCCGCCGTAAAGGTGATTGAGGTTTTTGTGTTTCATGAGTCGAAACATCGATCATTAAATAGTCTATTTTGGACTATTCCAATTTGGACTTCAAGCTCGAGGAATCTTCCAACCTGGTGCTTAAATGGAAAAGTCCATTCACTCGCGGGAGTACGCTCTCTTTCTTGAAGTACTACGAACGACGAGAGTGCGAGTCGGACTCACCCAACAATCATTTGCAGTGAAACTAAATGCAACCCAATCCTTTGTCAGCAAATGTGAACGAGGCGAGAGACGGCTAGACGTAATTGAATTGCAGACATGGTGCAAAGCGTTGGGTGTTGAACTATGCGACGTGGTCCGATGCTATGAAGCTGCGTGCGCTGAGAGGTACAGCGCCGTGGTGGGCTGAATGCCGTGGCGAGACAGCAGCAAGCTAGAAACAGAATTGATGGTGCTGGCACCAATGGCGGCTTGTTTGACCAATTAGCGAGATCAGCTTCTGATAATTCCTTCTCCCTCTGTGCGCTGTAGCATGGCCGCAACCTGCGGCATGGTTTGCAGTGGCACTACATGTGAGCACGATGTACCGTCCGCGTTGATGGCCAGACAGACATATTCGTAGCTGTCGAGCATTCGGCCACCGCGGCGACATTGAACCAACTTGAGAGGTAGCAGATGGTTTGGACAAGTGATTTCTTTGTCCACCTCCTCAAGATGTTCGCGCACGCGGGCATGGGTTTCATTGGCAACAGGCTGACTTTCCCAGATCGCGTGTCGATTAATTTTCGGGGTATCAAAGTCTGCACTTTCAGGCCGAACGACACTGCCATGTTTTTCGTATGGCTGGATCGTTATCCGATCACAGGGGTATCGCCGAATGGCAGTGCATTGCCAATAAAAGTAGCGACTGTTGCTCGTTTTGTTGAAAACGCCGCCCATTACTCGCATTGCACCACCACAGTTGGGACATTTCTTTGCAGCCAAGATCCCGACATTGGCACTGATTTCATCGTCGTCGAGTGCATGGACACCAACCTCATCCGCCCGATCTTTGAACTCTTGTGCTGCACGTGCAGCGTTAGCTTCTTCCATCGCCTTTCGTAAACGATCACGCTCCTGTTTCAGTTCGCGAAGACGTTCTTCATCTGCTTCAGAGCGTCGGCCGTCACGTCGATATTTGTCTGCGAGATCGCGTTCTTCGTCGGCCAAATTTTGCGCATCGCCAAACATGCGGTCAGCAACACCTGTAACCACCCGCGTCGCGGCCTTGCCAAAAGCTGAGTCTGGGCTCTCCATTTAACCGGAGTTGTGTGTAGACTCCTTTCATGACCCATCCTTATCCCCGTGCAGGCGCTCAGTACCCCGGTTCTCTAGGGGAGTTTCAGGCATGGTTTCAGACGGACGCGGATTGCCTGGATTAT
>CAIVHU010000029.1 GCA_903905735.1 uncultured beta proteobacterium | reverse complement strand
GTCACCAGACTGGAATGTGTTCGTGTTGTCAACAATATTAGCCGTGAAGGTCGTACCAGCGTGGGTGGCAGCGAAAGCAGTGCCAGTGTCCAGACCAGTAGTGAGCATGATGTTGTTGGCAGTAGAACCTGGGATGGTGAAGCCTTGCTCCATGCCAAACTTGACGTAGTGGGCAAGGGCACCATTGGTGGCGCTACCACCAAAGCTAGCCAAGTTGGCATTGACATACGCAGCTACAGCGGGGTAAGCAGCCAAGTAGGCAGCGCCGTCAAAGTGTGCCAGCGCTGCGTTGGGTGCGCGGCCTTCGCTCAGACCGAATTTCAGAAAGTGATACAGCAAGTCAGCAGCAGTGAAACCTTGACCTTGCAGGTCAGGGTATGCGTTGAGGTAATAGGTGGGGTCAAAAGTGGCATCAGGCATGTAGCCGCGTGCCGCGCCGATCGTCACGAAATGATCCATAGGGGTCAAGTCGCCTGCATATGATGACATGTAAGTTTGACCATAGAAGAATGCGTCAAAAGCAACAAAGCTACCTTTTACGGAAGCAGGTAGTGCATCAATAGCTGCTTGCAGCTGGGTGCCGGATGTGAAATACGTCATGAATAGCCTCACTTGTGGTTAAAAAATCATCGAAGCAATGAACAACATGTCACTGATTGCTTTGACAGGTCGGAAGTTTAGCGCATGGCGACCATGACGCCAGGTGTTTAAGGGGGTAATTCGATGTGCGAGGTGGCGTGTGTTGCCGATTGCACGAAATGATGACCTTTTTTAAAAAAAATCTATTAAATTCAATGGGTTAAATTACTTATCTAAAGTATTTGTTTGTCGTCTACGCCTTTAGGACTACTCCTATAGTGTTGTTTTTTTGCGGCTCGGTTGCGTGCGAATGGATTTGGTCGATTTATTTGGGTGGTGTTGGTGAGGTGTATTGGCTGCGCATGGCCAAAAATGGGCGCTCGATGAGCCAGTAAGTCACAGTGGCTACGGCCAATGTGGCGGGTAGCACCACCAGGGCGCCGGTGGTCAGGGTTTGCGCCAGCGGGCCACCCGGCACGGGCAGCAGCGGCAGCTGCGCATTGACGGCGGCAATGACCAGGTTATGCATGACGTAGGTAGAGAAGCTGATGCTGCCGAGCGCGGCCAGCTTAGCATCCACACGGCGGCGCAGTGCCAGAGGCCCCGGCCAGCGGGTGTGCAGATAGGCCCACAGGAAGGCAGCCCACATAGCGGCCTCAATGGGGGGCCAGACGATCCAGAATGGGCTGGCCAGCTCTGAATAACCCACGCGCCAGCTAAAAGCATGCAGGCCAAGCAGCACGGCCAGCGCGGCCAGCAGCAGCCATAGGGGGTTGCCAGTGGGCTGGTGCTGAGTTGCTGTTTTGGATGCTATGCATGTGATATCTGCTTGCCAAATGTATATACGGGCTACAAGCATTCCGATGATAAATTGGTCAAGGCGACCAAAGATGGTTTCGTAGGCCAGAAAGCGCACGCTGCCGCTGGCCGCAAAGATGAGGGCTCGCACCAGTAGCAGCAGGCCCAGCAAGCCCCAGAGGTAGCGGGCACCAAAGCGGCGGCTGAAGGTCAGCAGGAATGGAAAGATCAGGTAGAACTGAAACTCCACCCATATGGTCCACAGTTGCACAAAGTACGGCGACAGCGGCACGGTGTCAGACCTGAATGGCACCAGCCAGCCAATGAGCTGGATGAAGCCGTAGTTGCGCTGGTCGTTGTAGGTGCTGAAGAGCAGCTGCAAAAACACGGCAAACACAAACAATGGGTAGATGCGCAGGATGCGGTTGCGCAAGAAGCCGCCGTAGTGCACCTGCTGGTTGCCGGCAATCACGGTAAAGATAAACCCGCTGATGACCATGAACAGCGCAATGCCGCTGTGGCCTTCGTCAATCAGGCTGATGAGTGGGTTGCCCTGGCGCAGGTCGCCTTGCTTGGTGTGGAAAAAGTGAAACATGACGACCAGGCTGGCGGCGTAAAAGCGCAGGTGGTCAAGCCGACTCAGGTAGGGGTGCAGTTTGGTTTGCATGGAGCTCAAGGGTACAGGCGGTGCAGGTCGTGTGCACCGGTGGCGGCGGTGAAGGCCCTCCAAGCGCCGGGCTCTGAATGTGTCTGTGGTCGGCACGGTTTGCCACCGTCTGGCAATGCGTCAAACCAGGTGTCAAGCGCGAAGCGGTGGTAGAAGGAGTAAGGCAGGGTGAGTGCGTAGCGGGCAAGCTTTACGGCGCTGCTGCCGGGTTGTGCGGCAAATTCGGGAAACGCCTGCGCGAGGTCTGCGGCTGAGAGCTTCAAGTAGTGGCGCAGGATGCGGGCGCGTTCCCAGGCATCGCGGATGACGACTTCGGGCCGCGCTGCACTGGCGTTTTGCTGTTGGTCGCGGATGCGAAAGGCAGTCAGGGGTTCGGGCAGCACATGGATGTCAAAGCGCATGCTGACACGAATCCATAGGTCAAGATCAGGCACCTGGGCCAGGCGGGGGTCATACAGGCCGACCGTGTCATACACCTCACGGCGCAGCATGGCGGTAGGGTGGCACAGGGCGTTGCCGTGGTCAAAGAAGTGGCGCAGCCACTGCTGGCGCGGGCGGTTGGGCTGGTGGAAGATGGCGTGGTCTTTGTGGGCCTGGTCCGAAAACGGCTGGCCTTGCTCGTTAATGAAGGCGGGCAGGCCAAAGACAGCGCCAATTTCAGGGTGCTGCTGCAGAAAGCCGACCTGGCGCTGCAGTTTGCCGGGCAAGAACTGGTCGTCAGAGTTGAGGACGGCAATGTATCGGCCACGGGCGCGGCCAATGGCGTTGTTCATGGCCGCGCAAGCCCCCTGGTTTTGTGCAAAGGCGTGCAGGTGTATCTGGGGGCTGGCAGGCTTGGTTGCTTGCCGGGCGGCGAGTTGTACCACCGCAGCTGTGGTGCCGTCGTCGGAGCCGTCGTCGGTGACGATGATTTCAAGGTCAGTCAAATCTTGGCCAAGTGCGCTGGTCAGGCAGTCGTGAATGAAGGGCGCGTGGTTGTAGCTGGCGATGACGACGCTGATAAGCGGTATTTTTTTAAAAGGCCACATTGAAGGGGTAGCAAGGATTAAACAACTTTTGCAATAGCGGCAAGCCGAGCTGGCTGCCCGACTCCGATCAGTTTAATCGGTCAAAGACCGGCCCAGGCCGTTGCCGGGCGCTTCAACCAGGTAGTGCAACAGGGCGGACAAAAGCAACAGCGTTGTCAGCGCCATTGCCAATGCGGGTAAGCCTTGCAGTTGCAGCCGATGAAATACTGCGATCAAGATAGGGACGTGAAGCAAGTAGATCGGATAAGCCCACTGTCCCAATCGGTGCGGCCAGTGCCAGCAGATGAGAGGTGCTTTCAGCGCCAGTACGAGCAATGCCCCCATGCCCAAGCCCGAGGCAAAAGAGGGGTTTAGACCCAGCAAGTCGTTCCATTGCGGGGCCCCGCCCGCGCCTATTACAAGTACGGCGAAGGGGAGCCACCAATGCATCTGCAGCAGGTTTTTTTCATATCGCCAGATGATGACACCCACCATGAAGAACACCAACTGTGCAGGTGCGGCATTCGCAATATAGGCAAAGCGGCTAAACGCGTTTACCGGGCCAACGCCACCGTTGGCGATGGCGGTTGCAAAGAGCGGGTCCAGCGCCCCACTCTGCGCCAGTCTGACCCACAGACTGGAAACGGCGAGTGCGCCCAGACCTGTGACTAGCCAATAGTGGCGGGACCCGCTTTGCCTCGAGCCCCATACAAGCAGAGGTGCCAAGAGATACCAGCACCATTCGACGGTGAGGGTCCAACTGACGGTGAGAACGTCATGTCGCTGTAATGCTGCTGGACTGAAGTGGGTGAGCGCCAGCAGGTTGATGACATAAGTGCCCCACTCCTGCGGTGCACCCCAGGTGGCCAACGGCGTAGTGCACGCAGCAACCAGTAATACAGCCGTCCAATAGGCCGGATAGATTCGAAATGCGCGCCGTACAAAGTAGACGCCCAAGCTGTGAGCGCTGGCACTTTGCACGATTAGGTAACCACTGATCACAAAAAATAGCTGCACTCCCAGCAAACCACCCAGGGTCGAGAGCCAAGGCACTGCAAATGTGGTGTAAACACTTAGGTGGTGGCTCAGCACGGCAAGCGCAGCCAGGCCCCGCAAGGGGTCAAGGTTGTTCTGGTGGCCAGTCATGGTGGATATGGCCTAGTGCCTCAGGCTATAGAGAATGGCGTCGCAGACTTGGTGAACATCGCCATCGCTGAGGGCACCAAAGTATGGCAGCGTGAGCACTTCAGCTGCCACGCGGTAGGCGTTGGGTAGGTTGCGGGGGTTGGCACTGGGGAGTTGGCGGTAGCAGCTGTAGTCGCTGCACAAGGGGTTGAAGTATTTGCGGGTGACGATGTTGAAGCGTTTGAGTCGCTCGTGAAGCTGGTCGCGGTGCAGTCCCGCAGTTTGTGCATTAACCCTCAAGACCAGGTATTGCAGACTGTCGGTGGCGTTGGCAGGTATCTGGAGCAGGTTGAGGCCGGGTTGGTGAGCCAGCCGTGTTTGGTACAAGGTGCGGATCGTGGCACGGCGCTCGCGCTCGGTGCCCACATGACGCAACACAATGCGTCCCAGTGCCGCTTGCAATTCGCTCATCTTGCCGTTGATGCCGGGCATGACAACTTCGTTTTCGCTTTTGATGCCGAAGTTTTTAAGGAGTTCGATGCGTTTTTTGAGGTCGGGGTCGTTCACGGCCAGCGCCCCACCTTCGGCGGTGTGAAAGAGCTTGGTTGCGTGAAAACTGAACATGGTGGCGTCACCATAGCTGCTGATGGCGCGCCTGTTGACCTGGGTGCCGAAGGCGTGGGCGCCATCGTAGGCGACGCGCAGGCCGTAGGTGCGGGCCAGGGCGTCAAGAGCCTGCACATCACACGGTATGCCGTAAACATGCACGCCCAAAATGCCGCTAGTGCGGTTGGTGACCAATGATTCGACTTGGTTGGGGTCAATACACAGGGTGTCGGGGTCAATGTCGGCAAAGACCGGGGTGACGTTGTTCCAGCTCAGCACATGTGGGGTCGCTGGAAAAGTAAAGGGGCTGGTAATGACCTCACCCGAGAGGCGCAGGGCCTGGCAGGCGACGATGAGTGCGATGGTGCCGTTGTTGAACAGGCTGAGGTGGGGCGCATTGAGCCATTGACTTAGTTCTGCCTCTAGCAGGTGGTGTTGCGCTCCGCCGTTGGCGAGCCAGCCGCTGGCCCAGACGTCTTGCAGCAGTGTGGTGTATTCGGCCAGCGGCGGGAGTATGGGGCGGGTAACGTAGAGCGGCTGGGTAAAGGGGGGCGGTGGAGTCACAAAAATAAGGCCACGAATGGCAGTGAACTGGAAAGGCGCAATGATAAGCTGTCACGCAAAAGTTTCATACATCAAGAGTACGACCTCTACCTGTTAAAACCACCAGTTATGACGTAGAAAACTTGTGTTGAATGGCTTACCGGCGAGCGGGTGATCTCGCTATGGCGCAGGCCCTTTACCTGCAATATCTATTCAGAATGGGTCTTTCAATGTATCGGTACAGAATAAGTGAGGCCAGCATTGAGATGAATACCACATACACGCCATATCCAATTTTTGTATAGACACTACCTGTTTTTGCCCATAGCAAAATAGTTGGCACGGAGGCGAAAACGAAAACAGCGTAATGCGTCAGATAAAGGCTATAGGAAATCTCACCACCTGCCCCCCCGATTTTTGACTGCCAGATCCACAGTTTTTGTGTTTTAGCCTCAAGAAAGACGCTGCCTGCAAGCAACAAGGCGGCAGGAACACCCCAACGAAATGACCGATCCCATTCGGATGGAGCAAATGTCAAGGCGACCCCAAACAAAGTAAGTAATGACACGGCGATATAGATCGGGGGGCGCCACCCTGAAAGATAGATTCGTGCAATTAAGCCACCCAGAAGGAATTCAAGCAGGAGCATGCTTGTGTAGGTGGATGTGATGGCGGTTTTGGCATGGATAGAATGGCCAAGGTACATCAGTGCGATAAAGACTACACTGATTAAAATCCATGCGCGAAATGGTTTGAAAACAAATAGTAAAACCCCCAAACTAATATAAAAGAACATCTCATAATATAAAGTCCACCCTTGGATTAATATCGGCGAAATCATGCCTTCCATCAAGTAGTAGGAGGGTATTAATGCAAAGGATTTTACAATGATTTCATCGTTAATGTTATCTGGCTTTGTGAGGTTGTCTGATGCTAGGTAAACTAAAGTGATCAACCAATAGAGTGGCATTATTCTGAATAGTCTTTTTTTCAGAAATATCCATGTTGATTTGGTGCTTCCATTGTGATTATTTGTGATGTAAATCATGATAAATCCACTGATCACAAAGAATATATCAACACCAATGGCACCTAAATCAAAAGTATATAAATTGATGCCAACATCTTTCATAAAGAGCCCAAGATGATGGAGAACAACAACAAGCGCTGCAATGCCGCGCAGCATTTGAATGCTGGCGATAGTTTCAGTTTTAGCTTCAGGGTTCATTCGGCTGCTGATGGGTTGGCTTGGCTGGTACGCCCATGGCGATGCAGTCTGGTGGTAAAGGTCCCACGACTACCGCGCCAGCGCCCACCACACAGTAATCTCCTACGGATGTCTGCGGGCGCATGCTTACCCCCACACCAATGTCCGCGCCTGCCCCAATGTGGCAGCCACCGCCTAGATTCACTCCAGGTCCGAGACTGACGTAGTCGCCCAGCGTGCAGTCGTGGCTGAGGGTGCAGCCCAGGTTGATGCTGGCATGCCGCCCGATGCTGACATCTACATTGATGAGCGATCCGGCAAAGATGATGCTGCCATCGCCCAGCATGACCCGCCGCGCTAGCCATGCGCGGGGGTGCACCAATGTGGCATAACAACGTGAGGGCTGCATCTGCGCCAGACGCAATGCAATGTCGCGCCTGGCACTTGGTGCACCGACGGCAATAACTGTTTGAACGGTGGGGTGCTGCACGAGCCACTGGCCATCGCCTAATAGCGGGGCAGGCAGCGGTTTGATGATTTGGGTAGTGGCCTGGGGGTCTGCGACAAAGCCCAGCAGGTTCCAGCGCCCAGGTTGCTCTTGGTTGATGTCGGCCACCAGTTGTGCGACTTCACGGGCGTGGCCGCCTGTGCCGAAGATTACAAGCTCGTCCAAGCGTTGGCCTCGCTTGGTGCAACAGTGCTGGGCGGCTGGGCGGCAAGTTTGGCTGCCACTTCGCGCAGGATGCGTTGACGCTGGCCGATTTGGTGCTCTGGTGCATAGAGTTTTCGCGTGAGTGCCTGGCCAGATTTGCCCACCTTTTTTAGCGCATGTGGCTGGTTGGCAAGGCGGCGAAGGTGGGATTCAATTTGATGTGCCAGTGGCAGGTCGCCTGAATCAAGCAGGAAAATGGATTCGTCATCGACGTAGCCAGGGTTTTGCTGCAGTGCATCGGTGGCCATGACGGCAACGCCGCACAGGGCGGCCTCAACGCAACAGCCTGTCGGAAAGCCGTCAAAGTTGCCAGGGTGCAGCAGGCCTGGCTGGTTGGGGGAAATGATGAGGTTCATGCGGGCAAAGAAGCGGCGCAATTGATCAGTTTCCATGCGGCCATGAAACTGTATGCGTTCACCCAGGGCGGACACATCTATTTCCTGCGGGGTATATCCACCACCGACGACATGAAATTGCAGTTGGGTCAGGTCGGCCAGTGAAAGGGCCGCCGTGATGAACTCAGGATAGCCTTTGTTGGCCCCCAGAGGCATATAGCGCTCCGCCACAAAACAGATATGGAGTTCTGGAGCGCCAGAGCCGGTTAGGGCAACAGGTGCCACAGGCTGTGAGGTGAAGTACAGCGGGTTAACCACCAATCCGTCAATTCGGTGAATTGACGGCAGGTGCAGTTGCTGCTGCTGGGCAAAGCTTTCCAAGTAGCTTTGTGTCACAGG
The DNA here is from genome assembly GCA_903905735.1 of uncultured beta proteobacterium. Lineage (GTDB taxonomy): Bacteria > Pseudomonadota > Gammaproteobacteria > Burkholderiales > Burkholderiaceae_C > Rhodoferax. Next base: position 27,719 of record CAIVHU010000029.1, on the reverse strand, counting down.
TTGGGTCACGATGATGGCTTTGAGCAGTTTGCTGACCAGTACGCGAGCCAGTTTGGAGTCGCTCTCAGGTTCATTGAGCCCCAGGCCACCGCCGGGATAGAGGGTCACGACGAACGGAACGCCGTGTTGTTCGAGTAGTGGCAGGTAGTGCGCCGCGTTGTTCAGGAAATTAACGTAGGCAAGTTCGCAGCCCTGCAGCCAATCCGGCGACCATGCTTGGACTCTGCCTGCCAGGTCTGGGTAAAGGGCTGCGTAGCTGGCATGCTGGGCAGCAAAGTCGGGCAGGCTGGAGAGCACCCGGATTTGCGGAAATGTCTGTAGGTGGTCGTTGTATTCGGCCACTCGGAAGCCGGTGAGTAGATTGGGGAAAAAGTCGTCCAGGATGACCCACGGCCGACTGGTCTGGATGGTGATAATGGGCGTTGGCTCAACAAGGTCGCTCAACGGGAAATGTGTTCGGGGCTGTACCTGCAGGGTGGCTACGTCGTCAGCCCAAAGGTGAAAGACGGCATCGGTGTAGCGCTCGGTGTCCGTAATGCTGGAGGCAACGAGGGTGAGCGAGTAGTCACCCTGATGCAGGTGAATCGGGATGTCAAAGCTGATGTCCATGATGTCATCAGACACCCAGTTGCGGGCATAAACCTCGGGACGGTCGGCCGTGTGGCCGCCCATCAGGTGCTGGTTTTGTCGATTTTTGATGTGGTACGACACTACCAGTTGCGCGCAGGGTTGCAAGACCTGCAGGCGCAGGTGCAGGGTGAGTGTTTCGCCGTAGGCGGCACGGGTTTGGCTAGCCAGCATGCCCTGGGTGCCCCAGCCCACCGCCAGCAGACGCACGCGGCCGCTGCCAACTTGCTCTGGCGTTGTGGGCGCATTTTGCGCTTGGTCTTGCGTCACTGTCTTTTCGGGGGCAGGAGGACGTTCGTCAATGCCTTGGGCGGCATTGGCCTGACGAATCCAGTCTTGGTCATAGGCCCGTGTGATTTCGGGGGTGTCTCCAAGGGCGCGAACCTGGCCTTGCGCCAGCCACAGCGTGCGACTACATAGGGCTTTGACGGCAGAAATATCGTGGCTAATGAAGAGTAGTGTGAGCCCGTCGTCAAGCATGCGGCGCATGCGCGTCATGCATTTGGCCTGAAAGAAGGCATCACCCACGGCCAGAGCTTCGTCCACGATCAGGATGTCAGGATCGACGTGTACTACAACCGCAAACGCCAGCCTGACATACATGCCGCTGGAGTAGGTTTTGACAGGTTGGTCTATGAAGTTGCCAATGTCCGCGAAGGCAATGATGTCGTCAGCGCGTGCCTCGATCTCGGCGGGGGAGAGGCCCAATATGGCAGCGTTGATGAACAGATTTTCGCGACCGGTGAAGTCGGGGTTGAAGCCGGTGCCGAGCTCCAGCAGTGCAGCAATGCGGCCGCGCACTTCAACTTGACCTGCGCTGGGAGTGAGGGTGCCGCAAATGATTTGCAGCAGGGTGGATTTGCCAGCACCGTTTCTGCCGATGATGCCTAGGGTTTGGCCGCGCTCAAGCTCAAAAGAGATATTTTGAATGGCCGAAAAGTCGCGGTAATACTGTTTGCGATTACCCCAGACGGACTGTAGTAGTCGGTGGTGCGGTTTGTCGTAAAGCCGGTAGGTCTTACTGAGGTCTTGCGCACGAATCATCCAGCTTGTGGTGGACAGCTCAAATGACATCAGAAAAGCCTCGACGCGTACGCTGAAATATCCACCAGCCAACACCCAGTGCGGCAAGGCTGGCCAGGCTGTGCCAGCCAAGGGCGGCCCAGTCGGGCCAGTTGCCTTGTATGAGCATGGCGCGCGAAGCCTCAATGGGAATGGTCAGGGGGTTGAGGAGCATCCAGTATTGCAAGCCTTTGGATACGCTTGCAAGTGGGTAAAAAACGGGTGACAGAAAAAGTAGCAGGGTGGCGATGAAGCCGGTGATTTGGGCCAGGTCACGCAGGAAGACCGTGAGGGCTGATAGGATGAAGGATAGGCCACCGGCTAGTGCGATCAGGGGCAGCCAGGCCAGCGGCCAGAAGAAGGCTTTCAGAGGCAGGCCCTGTGTGGCAGCGAGCGCCACAAACAGTACGCCAGAGCCCATTAGGAACTGCACAACGGCGGTGCCGACGATGGTCAGGGGCAGTAATTCAATGGGAAAGACAACTTTTTTGACGTAGCTGGGTTGCCCTAATATGGCAGCGGGTGCCCGGGCCAGACATTCGGCCACTAGGCCGTGCAGCAGCATGCCTGTAAAGAGCGACAAGGCAAAGTCAGGTGTGATGGTTTTGCCCAAGGCGCGAGCAGGGGCAAACACATAGCCAAAAACAAATACATAAACGCCCAGCATGATGCAGGGCAGTAGCAGCGACCAAAGGATGCCTGCCAGCGACCCGCGGTAACGACTGGCCACATCTCGCAGGATGAGTTGCTGTAAAAGGCGGCGGTACAACCAAAGGGATTTGGCCAGGTCGTGCAAGGAAGATGGCGGCCGCGTGGTAGCGCTTGAGCGGGTGGTGGATAGGGTCACTTTGTGGTCAGGGTTTGCCATTTGGTAGTGTATGGCTTTGCTGCACTTGTAATCCGAGTTGCGCAACTTTGGCGATAGCCTCTGAGCGTGAGCTTACGGTAAGTGAGCGCAATATGGCCCGAACGTGGATTTTGACGGTGGCTTCCGCCACATCAATCTGTCGACAGATTTGTTTGTTGGATTGCCCTTGAATAAGTAGTCTGAGTACGTCAATTTGCCTAGCGGTGAAGCCGAGGGATTCGAGCGTGTGTGTTGTCTTGTCAGGAAAGGAGGCGGTTGCCGGGCTGGGGTGCGGCTTCTCGAGCGCTTCACGCGGAATGTAAAGGCCACCTGCAAGCACCAGTCGGATGGCCGAGACGAGCACTTGATTGAGTGAGTTTTTTGGTAAAAACCCTGATGCACCTGAATTGAGGGCTTGAGTGACAGTGCCAGCGTCATGTTCCGCAGACAGCATGATGATGGGCAAGTGGGGCCGTTGTTTGACGATTCGCTGCATAAGTTCAAGGCCGGTGCAGCCAGGCATTTGTATGTCGAGCAGCATGAGTGCAAGGTCCGGGTGGAGTTCGAGCTGCATCTGGACCGTGTCCGCGTCCCAGGCTTCGACAAAATTGGGGCGAAGGTCGGATAAGCTGAGAATGGCTTTGAGCCCTTCCCGCACCAGACTGTGATCGTCAACGATAAGAATCTTCAAGATGATTGCAGTGGTTTTACGATGGGTCAGTTTATCACTGCTGGTTTTGCTGGAATCTGGCTGGGGGTCAACAGTTCCAGTAGCGTTTGCAGGAGCACGGAGGGCTTGACTGGCTTGAAGATAATGCGGACAGTGCAATCATTGTTTTGGCGCAAGGCGGGGTCTTCGGTGTTGCCGGTGATGAGGGCTGCGGGTATGGGCGCGCCGAGGTGACGACGTATGCTGGCAATCAGCTCAAGTCCGTTGGTGCCTTCTCCGAGCAGGTAGTCGGAAATGATGATTTGAGGAGCCAGAACACCGGCGTGTGCGTTGGTCAGGGCGGCGGCGGCTGTTCGGTAACTTGATACTTCACAGCCCCAGAGGGTGAGCAATCGCTCGTAACTGTCGCGAACAAGGGCATCGTCTTCAACAAGCAGGAGTCTGCAACCGGCTAGGCCGATGCTGCTGGATGGCGCTGCTTCGATGTTTGTCGGCAGCCCGATTATGGGGTCGTTTGAAATGGGTGCCTCGATGGGGATTACCAAGCCGAAGCTGGAGCCGTGGTTTGGGCAAGAACGCAGTGTGATGGTGTGCCCCAAGAGGTTGACAAGCCGCTGAACAATGGCCAGTCCCAAACCTAAGCCCAGGCTGCGATCGCGTTGCGGGTTCTTGATCTGGAAAAACTCATCAAAAATGGATTTTTGATAAATTGGATCAATACCGGGGCCATTGTCACGAATCTGTAAGTGGCAGTTTTGCCCACGTTTGCGGGCCGTGATCAGCACTCTGCCGCCCGGGGCCGTGTAACGAATTGCATTGGAAACGAAGTTGCCAATAATGCGCTGCAGCAGAATGGGGTCGCTGTGGACCCAAAGGCCGGTTGGACGCACATGCAATTCGATGTCTTTGTGCTGTGCAAGCACGTTATGGGTGTCTCTGACACTTAGCAACAGCGGCAGGAGTTCGCATGTTTTTGGTTGCGCCTGAACGCCACCGGCATCCAGGCGGGAAATATCAAGGAGCGCGTCCAATAGTGCACTCATGGCTTGTGTGGTTGCGTCAATACGTTCCAGTAAGTTGTCTCGCGACTGGATAGATTGATCTTGTTGTATGGCTGCAATCAGTAGGCTGAGTGCATGCATGGGCTGGCGCAGATCATGGCTGGCTGCGGCTAGAAAGCGTGTTTTTGCGATATTTGCATGGTCGGCGGCATCGCGCTGCTCACGCATGGCTGCAGTGGCCATCTCTACGCGTTGTTCAAGCTCAAAACGGGATTGTTCAAGCTGCTCAGCCATGTGGTTCAGGTCGGTTGAGAGGTTGTTAAAAACGGCTGTCTTGCTGTGCCCCAGTCGTACACCGGTCTGACCTTGTCCGATTTGTTGGGCCGCAAGGGCAACAGCCCCGACGCGGCGGTCTATGAGTAAACTGAATCTCCGCACAATGAGCCAACTGCTGGCGAGAACCCCCGCAAGCAGTGCAAGCACAGCCACAATGAAACCAGTCAGTTCTTCAGTGATTGCCTTGGTTGAAACAATGACGACCGCAAAGCCGATGATGGCGGTGCTGGAAGTCGCATCTGGCAGGTCGTCGATTGATATCGAAGGCGAGCGAACCGGCTCAAAGTAGGCGATCCAGCGGTCATTGCGGGTGTGTTTTTGTGCATTGCCGTTGGCTGCAAACTGGTTGACCAGGCCACTAATGTCAATGTTCGTGATTTGTGATTCTGCCGCAGATATTGTGGAAAGGTGAGTTGCGAGAATTTTTTGGTTCAGTCCGTAAATGCTGGCAACTATCACGGCGGGCTCTCTGGAAACCGCCAGAGTAAGGCTTTGCAGGGCACCCGAGTTTCCTGAAAATATGCCGTAGTCAGCTGCGACTGCCATTTGCCTGGCAAGCAGTTGTGCACGTTCCTGCAACTGTGCCTGCAGGTCGTTAGCTCTTTGATGAATGACGTAGGCTCCCCAAACGAAGGCAAAGACGATGACTGGTAACATAGCCAGCGCGAGGAGTTGGCTGCGAAGATCTCTGCGATACCAAAATAAGCGGTCAAGTTGGCGACCCACCGTTTCGTGCAGGCTCATTCCGTGCCTTCGATTTGTTGTAATCGCTGGGTTATGGATTTATCATCAGAAATGGTGTAACCCAGGCTGTCAGCCATTTGTTGATTGATCGACACTGTGAAAAGGCGAGGGTATTTGGGTTGAGGTAACGTACCGTTTCTTATGAACTGCCTGATGAGTTGGCTTGCTTCAACGCCTATCTGGCGAGGTGTGCTGTACACGGCGGCTAATGCACCAGCTCTCACATAGGCTGCTGAGTGCCCTATGACAGGAACCCTGAATCGAAACGATGTCAGCAGAAGGTTCTGCGCAGTTGACACGTTGATAATGTATGGGTCAGGGAGGGCGAGTAGCACGTCCGATGCCCGCAGTACCGATTGCAGTACCGGATACAGTTCGGTATCGCGGGCTGCTTGTTCTGCAATGACGGTTAAACCGCGATTGCTGGCCAGGGCACGAAGGGCTTCGACATCTCTGCCATTCGAAGGGCCAACGACGATGCCAATTACACGTGCTGCTGGTAAAACCGTGCGCAATAGTTCAAGTTGCCGCGAGGGTGGCTGGTCAATGAATATTGCTGAAATTTTGCGAGTGGATGGCTTGTCGACGGTCAAGGCCTCAAATGACACGCGAGGCAACAGAACACTGAGAATGGGAATTCGTTGGTCCGAGTTGGTGATCGCGTATTGTGTGGCCTGCAAACCTACAGTGATCACAATGGCTGTGTCTTCGGGTAACTTCTGAATGGGCGCAGTGATGGATGTAGGTGTGATGTCTATGTGAAACTTCCAGCCAGGCGACTTGGCAATTTCTTGTCGCAGGGCGTCGACAATTTCTTCGTATCCGCCATCGGTGCGAGGTGTCAAGACGCTGACGGTGTTGGCTAGTGCTTGGGGGGTGGTTAAAGTTGCCAACGCGAAGTAAGCTGTACTCACAAACGATTTGAAACGCCAAGTGATCATGGCTGTCAATACTCGATGCGAAAGTTTACCCAAAATTGCTTTGGAATACTTTGGAACTCTCGGAATTCGTCGTATTGACCAACCGGTTGACGCCACACGGCGCTTAATTCTATGGGGGTATCACTTATTCGTATGGTGCGTGCCAGACGCAAACTCACCAGTCGTTGCCTGTTCGCAGGTGTTGACTCCCCCAGCCAAATTAAGGGGGCTGTTTCCGTGTATGAGAGGCCGGTGATCATGCCCCCGCTCCAAGTATGTGATAGCAACAGGCTACCGCTTGATCGCGGAATGCTGGATTGGACAAATGAATTCGCGGAACTAGGATTTGAAAAATTCTGACTCCAAACCAGCATGGTGCCAAGCTTTGGACGCCAGCTTAATTGGTACTCCAGTCCGGTGTTTGTGACTGATGCATTGTTGCGAAGGTCGTAGGCAACCGCATTTTGAGTGTTGGCCTGATCAAACGGTAATAAGTACAACTCAGCCATGATGAGCTGTGAAATTTCTTCTCGAAACAACCGGGCATCTAATGTCAGGCCTTGTTTCTGCCATTGACCAAAATAGACAAGGTCCAGGGCTTTGACTTGCTCTGGTATCAAGTTGCCTGTCGACAGGTAACGGATATCGACAGTCCTGCCCTGGTATTCGGTACGCCAATTTGCGCGCTGCTCAAACAGGCTGGGAGTGCGAAAAGCGCTTGAATAGCCGAGCTTCAAGGTGTTTTCGGCCGATGGTTTCCAGTTCAGGGAGATTCGGGGGGCGAATTGCCTCGTGGTAAGTCCGTTACGCTCTACCAGTCCTCCAAGATTTAGCGTCCAGAACGGCGAGGGCTTCCATTCCTGGTTAATGTAGGCGTGCCAATCGTCGTTGGTTTGTGGCTGTTCTGTGTTAAAAAGTTGTTTTGCAATCAATTCGTCAGTGTTGTATTCCAGTCCCCATGAGGCCCTGAGGCTCGGATTCAGGTCTTTGAAGTGTTGATAGCTGAGCGCGTATCTTTGCGCGTGTCGGTTGTTGTCGACGGGGATGGTGTCGGCGTTAAGGAGCGGAATGCTGAAGCTGTCGTTGCCTTCGTCTCTGGTTGATGAGAAGGCCACACTCCATTCTTGTCCTGAATCAATGACGCTTTTATAGCGTGCGTGGAAAAAGGAAGATTCGATTTTTTCGCCGCGAGGCGGATCAACTGCTGTTGCGTTAAAGCCGATGCCCAGTTTGCTTTGTGTCATGCCAGCAAACAGTGAGAGTTCAGTTGTGAGGGACGGTTGTATCTCGGCTCTGAAATCAAAGTAGTTGGTGCTGAAGGCGTCAAGTCGATTGTTTAGTCCATCGTCTGTCTTGGTTCCTGCAGACATTCGCCACTGTGCGTTTGACGTGCTGTACCCCCATCTAACGTGGCGATCAGCAATGCCTGCATTGCCTTGAGTCAGTTGCGTGTGAAAACCTACACTTTGAGCCGCTGCACGTGTGATGATGTGTATGACGCCGAGAAATGCGTTTGCGCCGTAAGTGACAGAGTTGGCACCACGCTGTATTTCGATGCGTTCGATCTCATCCAAAGGCACGCTGAGCGCCGTCCAGTCAACGCCACCAAACAGGTATGGCGCGTAGAGAGAGCGACCGTCGACATATACCTGCATGCGTTGTGATATTTGCCCCGAAAGTCCGTGATATGACACCACGGGCTGTCCGCCTGAAGATGTGCCCACTTGAAACCCTGGTACAAAACGGAACAGATCGGTGATGTCTCGGGCGCCACTGGCCCGAATCATTTCTCTGTCGATAATGCTGATAGCCCCGGCAGCGTCTTGGGGCAGCTGGGGCAGGCGTGAGGCGGAATAAACTAATGGTATGTCCGTTAAAAACTCCCTTTCAGACAAATTAGTGGATAGTTCGTCAGCTTTTGCAGCGACGATAAGTGTTGTGCACGCAAGAAACCCACAACACAGCTGAATGTGGGTTTGTCGTGCAGATCGATCATGGGTGAAGGTCATGTGGTGATTACTTGATGAACATCATTCACGAGCAGTTCAGATGCAACTTGTGCAGTCCAGGACCAATTGTTGTCATCGGTCTGCAGGAAATCATCATGCCAATCTATGTGCTTTTGGTCAACAAAACGGTCGTTCGGGTTAATCTGGTCAAATTCCTTTGTCAATTTACATAATACGTCTGCAAGACTTTCAGGATCAGGGTGGTCAACAGACAGCAAAAAGCTGGATATCGTAGAAAGATTTTTGTTTGCAAATCGATTGGTAACAACGCGCGCACCGAAGGCGGCCATTTCCAGAGGTGGGTAACTAGGGTGTGGTGAGATCATGAGCGACATGCCGATGGCTGTCTGGGAAAGCAAGTCGGCATAGTCTTCTATAGTTAGTTTCCCGACGCTGCTGAGTTGGGTATTTTGACCTAGATCAATGGTCGAGAATGTTTCGCCAGCTGAAAGAATTTTCCATTCATGCGCTGGTGTGTAACGTTGAACCCAAAGGCGCAAAGCCGCGATAATGACTGAAAAGGCATTGCGGTCAGTGCCGGGCCGACCATAGATCAGCAGTTGCCTGTCTTTTTTAAAAGTTAGTTGCCTTTTGCGCACGGCGGCAAGTGCTGGGTGCAAATGTGGCGCAAGTACGTACTGGCTTGAAAACTGGTGGCCCTGCTCGTACAAGTAGTCCTTTAGCCAGTGCGAGTTAATCACGGCAATGGTTCGATCAGGTTGCTTGTAAGTGGCCTGCGCCAGTACATAGCGCGAAGACCAGGGATAAAAACCAGGTTCAAAATCTTGAATCAGGTAGAGAAGTTGGCGGTGTGGGATTTTGGGAAACTGGTGCAGTTGCCACGACAACAGTGCCTGTGCGTTGTGAGCGGTCCACCATGCCGTTGCCATGAAGTAATCCTGTGCATGAACCGAGAGGGTTTGCTCCCAACGGGCTCCCGCTGGGACAATGTGATTTTCAGCCGGGCACTCACGGCTTAGAGGTATGCACGGCCAGCGGCTGTAAAACGCTGTGTTTGATAGTTCAGGGGCTGTTTCGTCCGTCAGGATGATGCGTGCAGACGCAAAGTGTTGGCGCACCGAATCAAAAACTTGCAATGCAGTGGCAATGCCACCAAACACATGTTTTTGGGAAATGGCTGGTACCATCAAATTGATTCGGGGACCGTCTTGTATCGCTGCTGTTCGCGCCGTGATGGGCAGCACCTCGGGAATGTCAAAACCCGGTGATATCGTCTGTTGGATTTGAGACTGCCTGTAGGCAGCTGATAAACGCTGTATCCAGGCCTGCGTCGGACCATACTTGGCGGTATTAGCCAATAAGCGACCGAGGGTTTGCGTTATATTGTTTGACATTTTGCAGGCCACCAATGTGACTGGAGTTGTGTCAGCTTATTTGCGGGTACCGTGAGGTCGGGGTAGATAATTGCGTGTCCAGATTGCGGTTGTAAAAAGGGTCACCTTCTAGTCGAAATGGTGCGTATTTGATGGCCGATTGTTGAAAGTCGACATCCGGCACTTCAGGGCTACGCGTTTTACTTTCCAAATGATAGAGGCGTGCAGTGGGAAGATAAACATTCAAGTAGCCTTGCAAGTGCGCTCGAATCCCCAGTTCCACATCACTGCCGCATATCTGGAATGCTTCGTCAAATCCACCAAGTTGATCGAAGCGTTCTGTTGCGATAGCCATACATGCCCCGGTGACGGCCAGCACATTGCGTGGGAGCACACTTGAAACAAAGGGACTGGGGTAGTGGGTAACCGCTTGTGCTTTGAAAACATGGTCAGCCCATCCCCCCATGCCTACAACTACGCCGGCATGCTGAATGGTGTCGTCAGGATACAGCAGCAGCGGGCCAACTATGGCCACATCTGGCAGAAGTGCATATTCCATGAGTCTTTGTAACCAGTCTGGCGTGATAACTTCAGTGTCATTGTTCAGGAAGAGCAAAACTTGACCTCGGGCATGTTGTCGCCCAATGTTGTTTAGTTGAGACCAGTTGAATGGGATATCGGCGTTGATCACTTTGATGTTGACCTCATTCGTCAGCTGCTGGAAATATTTTTTGGTTGCTTCTTCTTTGGAGCCGTTGTTGATAATGATGATCTCGTACTGCACACCAAAGGTTTGTCTGCGAATGCTGTCGATACAGGTTTTTAAAAGTTCCGCTTTGTCAAGCGTCGGAATGATGATGGATGCGATTGATTCCGGTTTTATATTGAAACGTGGCAGATAGACGAATGAGTAGTCGCTGTCGTCCACGCGGTTAAATTGCTCTTTGTACCGATGGCTGAGATGGCTCTTGACGGCTTCTCGACCTGCGTCGTGCGCATAAGGTTTAGCTAAGGGGTTGGAAGAGGTGGACGCGGCATGCACCCGCCAGTGGTACAAAACATGGGGCACGTGAACAATCTTGGCACCATGGGCTGTCAATCGAAGTACAAGGTCGTGATCTTGGCTGCCTTGAGTTCCTTCGAGAAGCCCGCCGATTTTGGCGAGCGAACTACTACGCAGGCACATTAGATGCCCAATATAGTTCTGCGACCACATTAGCGAGGGTGACCAATCGGGCTTGAAAAATGGAAGGCGCCGAACGCCATTTCCATCAATTTTATCCTCGTCGGAATAGATCAAATCAGCATCCGGTATGCGATTTAGCGCCTGAACGAGAATAAAGAGAGCTTGTGGCGCCAACAAGTCATCGTGATCAAGCAACACAATGAACTCGCCTTTAGCGATTTGAATGGCATCATTTGTTGCCAAAACAATGTGTCCTGAAGATATGCGATGTACGCATCTGATTCTGTGGTCCGTGCACTTAATGCGTTGAAGAAGTTGCAGTGTTGCTTGGTCCGTTGATGCATCATCGCAAATGCAAATTTCCCAATGGTCGTACCATTGCTCTTGCACTGAGGCTATAGCGGCTTCCAGAAAAGCAACTGGGGTGTTGTGCACGGGGAGCACAATTGAAATTAATGGCTTTTTTAACATCAAGCTTAACTCTGTGGCAAAGCCTGTCTTTAACTGGCTCAGTGCCACAGCCTCATCCTTGAGCCATTCTTCGTAGGCATCCTGTGCTTGTGCTTGTGCTTGTGGCTGTGCTATGAGCCAGCCAAGTCGAGGTAACGCTCTGGCTTTCAATGATCTCAATGTGTCGACTGCTGACATCAGCTTAGTTTTGATGCGTCTAAACGGGGCGGTTAAACGCCATGTTGATGAATTAATGATTTCAGTCGCCTGTCGCTCCCATTGGGCTGACTGCAGTTGTAACTGAGTCACTTTCTGCTCCCATATCGCCGACTGCAGTTGTAACTGAGTCACTTTCTGCTCCCATATCGCCGACTGCAGTTGTAACTGAGTCACTTTCTGCTCCCATATCGCGGACTGTTCTTTCCAGTCGCCAAGGGCTCGCCCGAGGACGTCAATCTGCTCAAGCCATCCGACCTTTTGCGATTCAAGACGCTGTCGCGTGTGTTCGTGACGCATGAATCGATTAAGGAAGTAAAGCCTATCGACCGCATGTTGAGGCACATTGTTACCCGCCGCCATCCACATTTTCTGGAAAGATCGAAGTACTCTTATCGCTTCTGCATGGTTTCTGAGCGATCCACCCAAAATGGTGTTCTGACCATGAAGGCGATAACTCAGCAATTCTTCGTTGGGCAAAAATATGAAAGTTGACGGTAATTCTGCTGCGACTCGCAAAGCATAGTCCCAGTCTGGAACGTAGCGCAAGTGTCGAAATTGACCGACACGTTGCCAAACGCCAAGGGACATAAAAAAATTGGAAGTAGAGACGGTGAAATTGCCCCAAAGTAGGGCGTCTACAGCTGGGTTGGCAACACCTGACGACTGGCTTGTTTGCCAACGATTCAGCAAATTTCGGTACATGGACTGCCACCAGTGCTGTGATGGAACGGGCGCGCTGTTCTCATCGATTAACCTGACGCCTGTGACAATAAATACATCTTTGGTGCTTGATTTTGCAAGCGCGATTAATCTTTCAAGTCTATCCGATGCGTATACATCATCTGAATTCAAAATGGAAAGATAGGGCGTTTGCACCAAACTAATTGCACGATTGATCGTAGCATGCGAACCAGCATTATCTTGTTGAAATATCTGAATGCGGGAATCAGAAACCACCTTTTGGTAGGCCTTCAATACGGCCCAGGTCTCATCAGTAGATCCGTCGTCAATGATGATCAATTTCCAATTGAGAAACGTTTGATTCCTAACGCTATTGATCGCTTCGACTACATACCGGGAATGGTTGTAAGCCGGTATGACCACGGTGACTTCTGCATTAGTCTGTGATTGGTTAATAAGCGAAAGATCCATATGTTCAAAGCATATTTTTTGGAGGAAATGGTCAAGTAGAGAGATTGTCTGTCGATTTATTCGCCAGAGGACTTCGAGTAGCCATAGCAGATGCTTGGAAGGCGTTTCTTGATCTAAGGCCGTCGCCCATGCCTACAAAAAGTTGCCTCAGTGTTGTCAATGGCTTATCTGAAATGCTCACGCAGAGCGCGATTTTAAAGGGCAGCCGAAACAAGTCCTGTAGTTTCCAAAGTGATGGCACAGTCTTGAGTTTGTAGAGCGCTATACGATTTCTAAAGATGTAGTACAGCCGAAAGTCGTTATGTCGGACGGCAATCTGACGGCGAAATAGCCACCGGGCCCAGCGTGGCGCCTGCACGTGTTCATCTCCAATTCTGTGGGTAAGCTTCGCATAGGGTGCGCCAATTAAATTCAATCCAAGGGACTGGACGCGAAAGCCCCACTCTATGTCAACGTTGTCGATAAAAAGCCATTCGTTCATCAGTCCGGCACAGTCCAGTGCGGCTTCAGATATCAAACAACCTGATGTTATCAGTACGTCAGTTCTAACGTAGTTTTCGTCAAGGGTAGGCTGAACAACGTGGTTGGATGGAAAACCGACCTTTAAAAATGGTGGTGGTGCCCCACCTCGGTCATCGGTGAACGCTGGTCCAACTGCTGCCACCTTCAACGCATCGTTTACAGCTGCCCCCCATGCAAGTGTCAATTGAAACACCATGTCGGAGGCTGGCACACTGTCCTGATCCAACAGCAGGTAGTGGGTGACGTTTTTTTGCCTAGCGTATTCGATCCCGACATTCAAACCCGCTGCCAAACCGATGTTTTTGTTTTGATTTAATACTGTGATGCATGGTGATTTTGGAATGAACACATCGCTCAGTACCGTAGTCGCTGGTGTATTGTTCACCACGACAAGTTCGTCCACTTGCGTCAAACTTGCAGTGATAACGCGCCGCAATAATTCGGGTTCCGGGAAGTAAATGACAACAATGGCGCAGATGCAGAATTTCTTATTTCGAGACACCCATATTCCCAGAAAGAAGCGCTTTACAGCGCGATATCGTCAGTACGTTGTTGAACGGTATTGAGCACGCCGTTTCAATTAGTTAGCAGGCTGCTGAAAGACCCCGCGAATCATCGTTGAATCATTTCTGATTGGTTGAAATTTCCATCTTCGGCCTTCGCATTGTGAAATCTTGGGCACTTTTGAATCGATTTTGACTATTTGAGTCCTGTTTTCTTGCATTCTTCACCTCTTAGGCCATTCTTGGACCCGTCTGCCCCAGCGTATGCATTCGTGTCAGCTTGCAAGCCGCCATGGTCAGCGCAAACATCTGATCAACCCGCTTGAGTCCACGTACCATCACTTGGCGAATACGCCCGACTGTCTTGGCCCTGCCAAAGCACAGCTCAATGAGTTTTCTCTTCTGAATCGAGATTGCGTAGTCCGCGCTCGCGGAAACAGCATCAGGGACTGCCGAGCGTCGCCCTAAGTTGTTTTGTGCAACATGGGGGATGACTTTAATTTCTTGCAACGTCTCAATGAACTCTCGGTTGTCATCAGCCTTGTCAACACCCAGGGTGATGGGGGCTTCGGGGTTGGGTGCCGCTTGCACGGCATGATTGATGATCACCTTGGCCACTTCGCGCTCAGCGTAGCCACCAGCGGTGGTGACCATGGCCGTGGCAATGAGGCCATGACGGTTGTCGCACAGGGTGTAGCCCATGTAGCGCAAGCGGCTAGCGTTCTCGCCTTTGCGGTACAGCCGTGCATCGCCATCGATGCTGGAGTGGCGAGAGGCATTGCTGCGCTTTTCGCCTTGGAAGTCTGTGGTGTCAGCCTTGCCACTTTCACCACCCGTGTCCCCGATGCTGTTGGATACAAAACTCTTGTGGCTAGCCCAAGCCTGAATGAGTGTGCCATCGACGATGAAGTGCTTATCCAAGAGCAGGTGCCGGGCCTGGGCTTGTTGCGGCACCTGGTTGAAGATCTCAATGACAGCGTCGTGTTTGATCAGACGCTCACGATTTTTGGTGAATACCATGGGCACCCACACGCTATCGTCCATGATCAGGCCAATGGACCAGCGAAACAGGAGGCCGTATTGGGTCTGCTCCATGAGTTGACGCTCAGAACGTATGCTGTAAAACACTTGCAGGGGCATGGCACGCATTAGCTTCTCGGGTACTATGTTGGGACGACCGCCTTTGATGTCAGGCTGGTACATGACCGAGAACAGATCGTCCATCTTGATCAATGTGGCGTTGACCATCTGGCGAATAGGGCACAGTGGGTGATCAGCAGGGACAAAGTCTTCAAGCTTGCGCTGGGTGAACAGGCTTTCGGTGAAGGTGTCAGGTCCGCGCATTATCTGGCTTTTAGTTTGAAAAGTATGGTATGTATTTTATAGCGAATAGATGCCGACTTGTGTCCAACTCAGAGAGTATTGCGACACGCGCTTGCCAATGGGGTGGGGTGTTTCAGCAGTCTGTTAGTGAGGGTTGCGGTATGAATTCAGTTGCTAAACACGCTATTCACCGCGATCACAGCCTCCGTATCCGCACTGCCCACCAACGCCAGCAACCTAAGCTTGGAGAGGATGTACATATAGCGCGCCTGAGCCAGATCGCGCAGTACAACCATACGCTGTTGCTCGGCATTCATGACATCCAGTATGGTACGGCTACCAGCCTCAAACGATTTGCGGCTGGAGAGAATCATTTGATCGGCCGAGCGTAGTGCCTGCTCAAGGGCGGCCACTTTGGGGATGTTTTCGGTAACACCGCGAAACTCTTTAAAGACCCGTAGACCAAGATCGCGTCTGCCAAATTCAAGATTTTCCTCAGCACGAATCAACTCGGCCTGGGCCTGGCGAATTTGTGAGTTGATGTAGCCGCCAGAATACAATGGTATGTTTAATTGTAGGCCAATCGTGCTGTTGATATAGCGTGACTGGATGTTAGTCACACTTTCGCTATTGCTATCGGACCACTGGGCAATGGCATCCAGCGTGGGGTAGTGACCCGACTTGGCCTTGGCGATTTCTTCGCGTGCCGCTTCTACCCGGGCCTTGAGAGACTGTATTTGCGGACTGGTGAGCTCGGCGCGTGCCTTCCACTCTGCCAGACTTTCAGGATCAGGCGTTGTTGGCTTAAACTTGGCGAGATCCAAGCCGGCGAGATTGTCAAACGGCTGATTGATCAGAGTTTGGAGGTTTTGAAAGGTGTAAGCGACATTTTGCTTCGCTTCGAGCTCATCGGCAAAATTCATGTCAAGCTTGGCCTTCGCCTCATCAATGTCGGTGCGAACGCCTGAGCCTGCCGCAAATGCCTTGGTCGCCGCATCCAGTTGGGTCGTGTAGGTCCGTTTCTGTGCTTGGATCATGGACAACTGGTCGCTCGACAGCAAAGCATCAAAATAAGCACTGCTGACCCTAACTGCCAGATTTTGCTCTTCCAATGCCAGACCGGATTCGGCATCGTTGATCAGCGCTTTTGCTTGACGAAATTGCGCAGTGAGTAGGGGCCGATAAATGGGCTGGCGCAAGGTCACTGTTTTGTTGCTGCTGGGGTAATCGGTGTGATAGGTTTGCATTGTTCCCAAAAAATCAGGGCTCTCGCTGGTGAGCTTGTTTTTGCTGCTTGCGAGGTTGGCCGATATGTTTGGCAGCATTAGTGCGCGGGCTTGCGGTAGGCGTTCTCGCTCGCTTTCAAGCATAGCGCGTGCTGCAAGTAAGGTTGCATCTTCCTTTTGGGCAGCCTGGTAGGCCTGCAAGAAATCCATGGCGTGCGCCGCCATGGAGCAACTGACCAAGACACCAAGCAAAACACCCTTCGAGGTTGTCACGAAGTTTTGGGGCTGAACGAATCGTTGCAACATTTTTTACTCTTCTTTCATAGATGCGGCCATGCGCTTGGCCAACGGGCTGAGCAGGTATGTCAGCATGGAGCGTTCGCCTGTGAGGAAAATCACTTCCACCGGCATGCCAGGCTGCAATTGACGTTTGCCAAGCTGTTTGTAACCTTCGGGAGTTACGCCAACCCGAGCCAGGTAGTAGCCGGCGCCCGTGTGCTGATCTACCAGCAAATCGCCAGAAATGGAGGCTACCTTGCCCTTGACAACCAGTTGTGGCGAGTGAGCAAAGGAAGAAAAACGGATATCAACTGACAAGTCTTTATGGACCCTGTCGATCAGATGCGGCGGCACTCGGGCCTCGATCAGCAGATTCTGGTTTTCTGGGACAATATCCATGAGCTTTTGCCCAGGAGTGATGACACCGCCCACAGATTGAACTGCCAAACCAACAACTTGTCCGCTGGTCGGGGACTTGATCTCGATTCGACCCAAGTCATCACCGGCGGCACGGAATTTCTCTTCGTCGCCCGTGACCTCACGGTCGACATCGGCCAATTGGGATTCGACCTCTTTGCGGTATTCTTGTTGACGTAAAATGGAACGCTGCTGCAATTCAGTGACGGCTCGTTTGGCGCGAATGATGTTGCCTTGCAGCTCTGCAAGGCTGGATGCAGATTCGGTAGCCATGCGTTCAAGTTCCAACTGTCGGTTGCGCGGGGCATAGCCCTCGGACACCAGTTTGCGTGTGTTACCCAGTTCTTCAGCCAAGAGGGCTTGCTGGCTTTTACGACTGACCAGCATGCTTTCGTAAGCCTGAATCATGCCTTCCTGACCCTGGGCACTTTCTTTGTTGGATTGGAGGTCGGCGCTCAACGCGGCTCGACGCGAGTCAAATAGCTGTACTTGAGTGTCGAGCATCTGACGAATTTGCGGGTCTTCACTGGCTTTCAGCACATCCTGATGGAAGCTGATTTTGGCCAAACCGCGCTGCTCGGCCAACAGGCGACCTTCCATCGCGCGCAGTCCGATGTAGCGCTGGCGCGCTGCTTCGTAGTTGGCCCTTGCAACCGCTTCATCAAGGCGGATCAAAGTCTGCCCTTCCTCGACGTGTTGGCCCTCGTGCACCAACACCTCCTTGATCAGACCGCCGCTCAGGTGTTGGACTGTCTTGCTTTTGGTGTCAAGCGTCACCGTACCCTGACCAGGTACACCCTCATCCAGCGGTGCTAGACCTGCCCAGAGCAGCATGCCTGCAAAGCCTAGGCCGAGTGACCAAAGGCCAATGCGGGCCGCGCGTCCGGTACGATGAATTATTTTCGCTGACGGTGTTGCAGACGCATCTGCTAGACCTGATGCAGGCAGGATCGGGTAATTTGTTGAGTTTGCTGAAGTGGTCATGTCAATCTCGGTAATCAAAAAAATAGCGGATCAGGCTGCAACCGGAGCCAAAGGAGCGAGTGCCACGGGTGCTGGTGGTGCAGCAGGTCGCGTAAGTTGCAGGGAGGCTATGACAGCATCGCGCGGGCCGCTGGCAACAATGTGGCCGTCGCGCAGGATAAGCAGGTTGTCAGCAACCGCCACTGCGGCTGGCCGATGGGTGATCAGAAACACCGTCACGCCCTTGGCTTTGAGGCGCTGTACCGCTTTGAACAATGCTGCTTCGCCAGCGTCATCGAGGTTGGCGTTGGGCTCATCAAGCACGATCAATTTTGGCTCACCGTAAAGAGCCCGTGCCAGGCCGATGCGCTGACGCTGGCCACCGGAGAGTAAGTTTCCAGCTTCACCGATCGGTGTGTCATAGCCTTTGGGAAAGCGCAGGATCATGTCATGCAAGCCAGCTTCTTGTGCGGCTTCTATGACCAACGGCGGACTGATCTGACCAAATCGGGCAATGTTTTCTGCGATGCTTCCCTCAAATAGTTCAATGTCTTGAGGTAGGTAACCCAGGTAGGGGCCAAGTTCAATCCGGTTCCAGCCGTTGATTGGCAGGCCATCGAGCAATACCTCGCCGGCAGTTTCAGGCCAGATGCCCATCAGCACGCGTGCCAGCGTCGATTTGCCAGAGCCCGAGGGGCCCAGCACGGCAGTGATTGAACCCGCAGGAACGCTCATGTTGATGTCTTTGAGTATGGGGTCGGCACGACCAGTGGCACTGGCAAATACGCCGCGCAACGTGACTTGGCCGAACGGCGCCACGCGCTTGAGCGCCGGGTCGCGCTCGGGGTAATCAGCCAGCAGTTTCTCGAGTCGGGCAAACGCGCTGCGCATTCCCAGAAATTGGCGCCAACTGCCCACGAGCATATCGATGGGGGCCAGCGCACGGGACATCAACACATTGGCGGCGATCATGCCGCCGGTTGTCATCTGTCCATCCACCACCAAGAGGGCGCCTGCACCCAGGGCCAGCGACTGTTGGCTATATCGAATGAATTTGCTCCAGGCCATGATGCGCTGTGAAAGCTGTGCTGAGTCACTGCTCTTGTCGAGGTGAGTCTGGTGCCTTTCAGACCAGCGTGCCTTGAGATTTTGCACCATTCCCATTGATTCAAGGACTTCGGCGTTGCGTAGTTTTCCCTGCAAGAAACTAGTGGCATCTGCTGCAGCCTTATTGGCTGCCTCGGCCGGAGCCAAGGTGTGGCGGTGGCCAAACCAGGCCAGCAAGGCCTGGATGAACGCAAACACGATGCCTAATACCCCCAGCCAAGGGTGCAGCATGAATAGCACCACCATGTAAATGGGTGTCCAGGGTGCGTCAAAGAAAGCAAATATGCCGTTGCCTGTCAGAAACTGGCGAATTTGTATCAGGTCGCCAAACGCCCGGCTGGCATTAGCTCCAGACTGGCTCAAGTTGGCTTCAAAACTGGCGTTGAAGACCTGCGTGCTGAGCTGCTCATCAAGGCGAACCCCGGTGCTGATCAGTAAGCGCGAGCGCAACCACTCGGCAAACCCCATCACCGCTAACAGGAACAGAGTCAACAATGACATGCTGATCAGAGTGAGCTCGCTTTGGCTTGACAGCACCCGGTCATAGATCTGTAGCATATAGAGCGTGGGGGTCAGGAGGAGCACATTGGCGATCATGCTGAACGCGCCAACGATCAGGAATTCACGGCGGAAACCCCAAAGCGTGGAGGTAAGTGCGCTGCGTTTGAAAAAAGCGGGTGTCTTCATAATTTGTGGTTTCGTAGCGTTGACTCAAGCAACAACAGCACCTTGGCGCGCCTTTTCAGCGGCTTCGTTCAGGGCTTTGAGCACGTCGTCGCGGGGGCCAAACAGTTGCGTCTGGCCATCGCGCATGACCAGCATCTTATTGGCCACGGCGAGTACACTGGTGCGATGCGTCATCACAACAAAGGTGGTGCCAGACGCAGCCATTTGCGAGATGGCCGCGGCCAGGGCAGCGTCACCTTGTTCGTCCAAACTGGAGTTGGGCTCATCGAGCACAACGAATGACGGCTTGCCATACAAGGCCCGAGCCAAGGCTACGCGCTGGCGCTGGCCACCTGAAAGTATGGCCCCTTCACGCCCGACCGGGCTGTCATAGCCCTGGGGTAAGGCCAGAATGAACTCGTGCAAACCCACTGTGCGCGCGGCAACCTCAACCTTGGACATGTCCAACACGCCGAAGCGCGCGATATTTTCCGCAATCGTGCCATCAAACAGTTCCACGCCTTGCGGCAGATAGCCCATATGGGGACCCAGCTCGTTTTTTTCCCATGAATAAACATCAGCACCATCAAGCCGAACTTTGCCACTGGCCGCCGACCATAGCCCCACCAGCAGGCGCGCCAGCGTGGTCTTGCCGGATGCAGACGGCCCCACCACAGCCAGCACTTCACCAGGTTGCAGTGCAAAATTCAAGCCCTTGAGGATAGGCACCTGGCTACCTGGGGCGCTGGCCAGCAGGTTTTCAACCTGCAAGGCACCTTGGGGTGCAGGCAATGGCATGCTGGCGGGCCGGACCGGCACCGAAGCCAGCAGTGCATCCAGGCGGGTGTATGCGTCGCGCGCATTGACCACCGATTGCCACTGCGTCACCACCTGGATCAGCGGCGCCAGCACCCTGCCGCCCAAAATGGAGGCGACGATCATGTACGAAGCCCCACCACTAAGTTCGTTACGCAATAGCAACCATGCCCCTAAACCTAGCAGCAGAGAACTGACCGTATTTTGTAAAAATTTGGATACGGCTTGGTAAAAGCCACCGTTTTCAGATGCCTCGGCCTGCAAAGCAAGGAACTCCCGCTGTTTTTCAATCCAGCGCCGGTGGATGTCGCGCAACATGCCCATTGACTCAATGACCTGGGCATTGCGTAGTGTGCCATCGGCGTATTGCTGGGCCATGATGGCATTGCGGTTTGCCGCCAGCAACGGCGGTTGCGTGCTACGCTCATTGAGCCAGCCGACAAAGGTCTGCAAAATAGCGGCAATCACAGCGGCCCAGCCAAGCACCGGGCTCATGGAAAAGATCAGCACCAGAAACACAAGCGATACTGGCGCATCCATCAAGGCCAGTACCACTGGTGTCTGCATGAAGTCGCGAATGACGCGAAAGTCGTTCATTGGCTGGATTGATCCTCCTGGAATGCGCTTGAGGTTGGCCTGAAAAATGGCCATAAATATGCGGGAACTCAATTGCTTATCAAATTGCAGCGAGGCTTCGTGCATCACCTCCGACCGCACCCACTCCAGCAGTTCCATTAGCACGTAAGCGGCCAACACCAGCAACGTCAGCATGGCCAGCGTCATGTAACTACGGCTGTTGACCACCCGGTCGTAAACCTCCAACATATATCCCGATGGAGCCAGCACCAGCAGACTGGCAAACAGGCTAAAGCCACCAGCACGAAGAAAATATGGCTTTAAGTCGGTAATTGCCTGATGCAACTCGGTTGGCGGCTTATTGGTACTCATTGGGCCTCCTCGACCATGATGTATTCTGGAACTTCAGCATTGACTGCCAAAACGGGTTCGGGTGCATCTGCTTCCCCTTCGGTGAACAAGAATGACAGCTCATAAATGCCAATAGGGCGCAGCGAAAGAACGATCTCGCGCAATTTTTTTTCATTGAAAGTAGTTTCATCAGTTTCAGACAGCGCCAGTGCAAAACGCATGCGGCCATCCAGCGTGTACATGGAGAGCTTGCCGTCTTTGACGCTCAAGGTATGACGGTCAAAATAGACAGGACAGTTGTCAGAAAAACGCAGCAATGGCAACGGTTTGTCACCCAGTTGCGCCAGATTTAACGGGCTTTGCGGGTGCTGAAACACCACTCGACAGGTGCGCGAAACCGAATAAATGGCATTGCAGACCATTTGCGAACCCATCTCGGGGAAGCGCTCACGCAGACTGCGGTACATGAGGTGGTGCAGCGCCACCCGGTTCCAGACTTTGGTTTGTTGCACCACAGGTGCCAGTGCATTGCACACCCCGGCAAATGACACCTGCAAGGCGTGCAAACGTGCCAACTGCTCCGGGTTGGTGTTTAATGGAATGCGTAGCGTAATGTTCATATAGGAAAAATTCTAGCACACACATATGAATTTCTAATTCCACTGCGTGCCACCATGAGCTGTTTTTTGCGTACGTGAGCGAAACCCGTCAAGTTTTTGATTTGCCGCTCGTGAAACATGAAGTTACCGAACACCACGCCATGCAAGCCATCTGCAGTTGTGGTCATGTGCATAGGCTTTGACTTCAATCTCGACCACGCGGGAGTCCTCAACGCCGCACAGTGCCTGCAAGTCCAAGCCGCGCTTGGGGCAGAGAGCGCTAGCCAGATCGCGGGTTTCGTGGCGCAGGGGTAGCTCGGCTTGGGTGGTGCGCCCATGTCCGTGTCGCCCACGTTGCTGTCCTCGGGGCTTTGGGGTGTGACAGTCTTTGCTCTGCGCTTGACCGCCTGCCTTGCTGCGTTCGCTTTTGCGACCAAATACGCGTTGGCGAAGATCACGGACTTGGGCTAGTGCTTCGTTGAGTTGGGCTTGCAGGTCGGCTCTTTGTTGTGCGCCTTGTTGGAGTTGTTGCTGGTGGCTTTGACGCTGCAGGTCTTGCGCTTGTTCGAACTCGCCGCGCAGTTTGGCTTTGTACCGGGCCAAGCTTGCGAGCAATTGGTGCTTTTGCAGTTCAAGCCATTGTTCTCGGGCCACTGCGCGCTGATGGGCTGTCTTCCAGTACTTGGCATCCATCACCAGTTGGATATGCTCGCGTTTGCTCAGCATCACCCAGACTTGGTCAAAAGGCTTCTCCAGACAGGAGCCTTGAACCGGTGTTTGTGTGAACGGTGCGCCAAGCATGGCTGCGACAGTAGCGGAAAAAGGATTTGAGTGCGGCTCTTTTCGGCCACGAGAAATCCAGCTACGCAGCCATTTTGAAGTTCTCATTGGCTGCTTGTAGACCAGCGTAATTGCGTATCTTCTCCTGCTCAAAGTGGAATTGCAGATACAACTCAATGTCGCCGCTGCAATGCAAAGCACGTGATTGCAATACTGCTTCGGCACCATTCAAACTCCAGCGTGCCCCTTTCAGATCCATGCGGTCTTTGCCCAGGTGGCGGCAGGCTCCTTCGATGATGCCAGTGCCAATTGGCCAGCCATGCTTGAGCAGCAGCGTCTAAAAATGAATCCCCTGCATCATCTGCTGCAACGCCACCGCCTCTGCGGACAGTTTGGGCTTGACCGACTTGCCCCCCGCCTTCGCCCCCTTGGCCGCTGACGAGTCCGGGAACATCCTGAAAGTGGTGTTCATCACGATCTGCGCCACACGTGGCACCAACGCATGTAACACCTGGCCGAAGATACCCAGACGGGTAGCCACGCGCACCGATTTGAAAATGCAGGCCTGGGCGATCATGTCGGCAGCTTCTTCGGGGGCCAGCATGGGCACATTGTTGTACAGACCGGTGGGCGCGATCATGGGGGTGCGTACCAGTGGCATGTTGATGGTGGTGAAGGTCACGCCCTGGTCGGCAAATTCGCTGCTGGCGCAACGCGTCCAGGCGTCCAGAGCGGCCTTGCTGGCCACGTAGGCGCTGAAACGCGGGGCGTTGGTCAACACGCCGATGCTGCTGATGTTGACCACATGGCCTTTGCGTTTGGCCACCATGCCGGGCAAAAACCCGGTGGTGACACGCAGGCTGCCAAAGTAGTTGAGCTGCATGGTGCGCTCGTAGTCGTGAAAGCGGTCGTAGCTGGACTCGATAGCGCGGCGGATGGAGCGGCCGGCGTTGTTGATCAAAACGTCCACGCCGCCATGCTCGGCCGTCACCTGCTGCACAAAAGCCTCGCAAGCCGCCTGCTCAGCAATATCGACCGCATAGGCGATGAATTTGTAGCCTTTGTCGTGGGCCTCGGCGCAGGCGGCATCCAGCTTGTCCTGATCACGCCCGCATATCAAGGTGATAGCGCCTGCCTCAGCAAACTTTTGGGCTGCAGCCAATCCGATGCCAGAAGAACCACCGGTCACCAGCACCACTTTGCCGCCCACCGTGCCTCGCAAGGACCGGTCAATGTGCAAATCGGGGTCCAAGTGGCGCTCCCAGTAGTCCCACAGGCGCCAGGCGTAGTCTTTGAGGTTGGGGCAGGCTACGCCCGTGCCTTTGAGCGCGGCCAGGGTGTCGCGGCAGTCAAAACGCGTGGGGTAGTTGACAAAGGTGAGCATGTCCTCGGGGAGGCCCAGGTCGGTCATGATGGCGTTGCGCACCCGGCGCACCGGGGCCAGCGCCATCAGGCCCTTGGTGACGCTGCGCGGGATGAAGCCGAACAGGGCCGCGTTGACAAACAGGTTCATCTTGGGCGCGTGCGCGGCTTTACTGAAGATGTCCAGCACATCACCCACGCGGTAGCCCACCGGGTCCACCAGGTGGTAACACTTGTGGGTGATGCCACTCTGGTGGCTGATGGCGGCCAGCGCATCGACCACAAAGTCCACCGGCACGATATTGATGCGCCCGCCTTCCAGCCCCACCGACGGCATCCACGGCGGCAGCAGTTGGCGCATGCGCTGGATGAGTTTGAAAAAGTAATACGGCCCATCAATCTTGTCCATCTCGCCGGTCTGGCTGTCGCCCACCACCATGGCCGGGCGGTACACCGACCAGGGCACCTTGCACTCTTGGCGCACGATCTTTTCAGACTCGTGTTTGGTCATGAAGTACGGGTGCTCGTAGTTCTCGGCCTCGGCAAACATGTCTTCGCGGAACACGCCTTCGTACAAGCCGGCGGCTGCGATGGATGAGACGTGGTGAAAGTGCCCGGCATCGATGGACTTGGCCAGTTCCACCGTGTTACGGGTGCCGTCGATGTTCACGGCGATCTGGCTGTCGGCATCTGCACCCAAGTCGTAAATGGCGGCCAGGTGGTAGAAGTGGTCTATCTGGCCTTTGAGTTGCTTCAGGTCAGCCGCAGACACACCAAGTTTTTTGGCCGTCAGGTCACCCACCACTGGCACCAGCCGCGCCGCGCTGGCACCGCAAAACTCGCGCAGCGCTTTGACTTTGTCGCCGCTTTCCTGGCGAATCAGAAAGTACACAGAAGCGCCTTTGCGCTGCAGCAGCTTTTTCACCAGCCGTTTACCGATAAAACCGGTTGCCCCCGTCACAAAATAGCGCATACATGCCTCCAGAATAGGCCGCCATTTTTGTCCAGATTGGCAGCCCTTGGCTTCAGCGTAAACCCGTGCCCTGGCAGTGCCGACACGCTGAAATTAGGAAGCAGCACCTACATCTTGAGCGCATTGCATCCTAAAGTGCCGCCCATGCAGGGTTCATTGCCATGCAGTCTGTTGCCTTCCACTTTTGTCTTTGTCTTTACCCGGAGAACCCCATGGTCACCAAACTCACCAAAACTGCCCCCGTCAAAAAACCCGTCGCGGCCAAAAAGGCCGCCCCGGCTAAAAAAGCCACCACCAAAAAGACTGGCAACCCGTTGAGCAACTCGGTCAAGGACTCGGCGCAGCAGATCTGGCAGGCTGGTCTGGGCGCATTCACCAAAGCGCAGACCGAAGGCACCAAGGCTTTTGAAGCGCTGGTGAAGGAAGGCGTGAGCTTTCAGCGCAAGACCCAGTCAGCCGCTGAGGACAAGATCAACGAAGCCACCCAAAAGATGACCAGCATGGCCACAGATATCTCGAGCAAGGCTTCGGGCCAGTGGGACAAGCTGGAAAACATTTTTGAAGACCGCGTGGCCAAGGTGCTCAACAAGATGGGCGTGCCATCGGCCAAAGACGTCAATGTGCTGATTGCCCGCATTGATGCGCTCAACGCCAGCGTGCAAAAACTCACGCCCGCCAAGGCCAAGGCACCGGCCAAAGCCGCCGCCAAACCTACTGAAGCCGCAAAAACGGTCACCAAACCAGCTGCCAAGCCCGCAGCCAAAGCGGCCGCCAAACTGGCAGAAGCCCCTGCGCCCAAGGTCGCCGCCAAAAAACCATCACGCCGCAAAGCCGTAGCGCCTGTAGCCGTCACCGAAGCGCCCGCTACTCAGGTAAACCCTGACGCAAAATAGCACGACCGGTCGTAAACTGACGACCCATGAAACGCAGCACACCGCCTTCTCCCAGGATTGCCTTGGCGATGGCGGGCGGTGGGCCATTGGGGGCGATTTATGAGATTGGTGCGCTGTGCGCCTTGCAGGAATCGCTGATCGGCATTCACTTCAACCGCCTGCAACACTATGTGGGTGTCTCAGCAGGCGGGTTTATTGCCGCCGGGCTGGCCAACGGCATCACACCGATGCAGTTGTTTACCCTGTTCATTGAAGACCGCAAACACCAGACGGAGGCGTTTGACCCGGCCTGGCTGCTCAAACCGGCGTTTGCCGAGTTTTTTTCACGCTCGCTGCTGCTGCCTGAACTGCTGCTCCAAGGCGCGTGGCACAGCACGCTGGGGCGCAAGTCGCTCATGCGGGCGCTGGAGCGCCTGAGCCCGAGCCTGCCCACGGGTATTTTTTCCAGCACGCAGATTGATGTGGAGCTCACCAAGCTGTTCTCGCGCCCCGGTCGCAGCAACGATTTTCGCCAGCTCAAGAACCGCCTGACGCTGGTGGCCACCCACCTGGACAGCAGCACCGCCGTGGCCTTTGGCCGCCCGGGCTGGGACCATGTGCCGATCTCCAAGGCGGTGCAGGCCAGCGCGGCGCTGCCGGGGCTGTTTCCGCCGGTGGAGATTGAAGGCCAGTATTATGTCGATGGCGCACTGATCAAGACCATGCACGCCTCGATTGCGCTCGACGAAGGTGTGGATCTGATGCTGTGCCTGAACCCGCTGGTGCCCTTTGATGCGTCCGACCCGGTGCTGGCCAGCGAGTCGGCGACGCCCTGGGCTGCGCCCGAGCCGATTCCGCACATTGCCGACGGTGGCTTGCCAGCGGTGCTGAGCCAGACCTTCCGCTCACTGATCCACTCGCGGCTGCTGCTGGGGCTGAAAAGTTACGAGCAGGCCTACCCCAACACTGACATTGTGCTGATCGAGCCCAACCACCGCGACCCCGAGCTGTACCTGGCCAACACCTTCAGCTACAGCCAGCGCCGCCACTTGGCCGAGCACGCCTACCAGCAGACGCGCCAGTTGCTGCGCTCGCGCCAGACCAATCTGGCCGCCAAGCTGGGTTACCACGGCATCACCCTGAACCATGCCGCGCTCAATGACGAACACCGCCACCTGTGCGCACCCCGCCACCCCGCCGCGCGCGTGGGCCGGGCGCTGACCAAGCTGCATAACCTGATGGCCAACCTGAACCAGGTCGTCCAGACCGCCGAACTGCAGGGCAAAACGACATGGTGAAAAAAGCGCCCCGGCGCACCGCTGAGCGCATCCTGGAGACCACCCTCTCGCTGTTCAACCGCTTTGGCGAGCCAAACGTCTCCACCACGCTGATCTCGGCCGAGCTCAACATCAGCCCCGGCAACCTGTATTACCACTATCCGGCCAAAGACGAGCTGATCAACGCCCTGTTTGACCGCTTTGAGCGCGCCTTGAACGACCTGCTCAACGCCGGCGACGATGTGCGCAATGTGGAAGATGCCTGGTTTTTCATGCACACGCTGTTCGAACTGATCTGGGAATACCGCTTTTTGTACCGCGACCTCAACGACCTGCTGAGCAAGAATCGCCGCCTGGAAACACACTTTCAGTCGATCCTGAAAAACAAGACGCGGGCCATCAAGGCACTGCTGGACGGCATGCGCCGCAGTGGTGCGCTGCAGATCGACTCGCGCGAAATGGAGGCCACCGCCACCAGCATGGTGGTGGTGCTGACCTACTGGCTGAGCTTTGAGTATGTGCGCGACCCGCGCAACGCGCTGGAGCCCAG
>CAIVHU010000028.1 GCA_903905735.1 uncultured beta proteobacterium | reverse complement strand
CCCCAGCCACGGCGCGCAGGGGATCGGTTTCCAGCGTGATGCGGGCGCCGGTGGTTTGTGCCAGAACGCGCATCTGGGCCACCAACTCGGCCGGAGGCTGCAGCGCGCTGGGCGCGGCAATGCGCACATCCATGCCCATTTGTGTACCCCCAATGAGCAGAGAGCAGCCCATATTGAAGCGTGCATCACCCAGGTAGCAGAATGACAACTCATGCAGTGGTTTCTCACCAAACTCCTGCATCGTCAGCAGGTCGGCCAGCACCTGGGTTGGATGGGACTCGTCGGTTAGCCCGTTCCACACGGGTACGTGCGAAAAGCGTGCGATTTCTTCGACCACGCTTTGATGAAAACCCCGGTACTCGATCCCGTCGAACATGCGGCCCAGCACACGCGCTGTATCTTTCAAGGACTCCTTGTGACCCAGTTGCGATCCTGCTGAATCGAGGTAAGTCACGTGACCACCCTGGTCATGGATGGCCACCTCAAACGCGCAACGCGTGCGTGTTGAGGATTTTTCAAAAATCAGCGCGACGTTCTTGCCCTTGAGCTGCTGATGTTCGTTGCCGGATGCCTTGGCGCGTTTGAGATCAGCTGCCATATCGAGCAGGTACCGGATGTCACGCGGTCCAAAGTCCATCAAACTCAGCAGGCTGCGGTTGTGCAGGTTAAAACTCATGCCGTTGTCCTTTCGGTGTTCATAGTGCGTCTCGTTCGATGGGGCAACTCATGCAATGGCTGCCTCCCCTGCCGCGGCCAAGTTCGCTGCTAGGCATGGTGATGACCTCCAAACCCGCCTTGCGCAGCAGC
The DNA here is from genome assembly GCA_903905735.1 of uncultured beta proteobacterium. Lineage (GTDB taxonomy): Bacteria > Pseudomonadota > Gammaproteobacteria > Burkholderiales > Burkholderiaceae_C > Rhodoferax. The sequence goes on along the minus strand of CAIVHU010000028.1, from coordinate 3,165 downwards.
GTATTGGTGTAGACATTGCGGTCATAGGCCATGACCACGCCGGGCGCCACACACAGCAAGTTGTTACCGTCGTCCCATTGCTCTCGCTCGGACTCATAGGCATCGCCACCGGTGGCCACCGTACGTATCTTGGGCAGGCCCATAGCCGCAGCGACGACTTCGACGAAGGGCTTGCTTTCGGTGCGTACGTCCAGGCTTCCCTCCTGCTTGCCGGGGCGCAGGCTGCGCACGCGCACGGCATCAACCATTTCCGGAAAGACGGTGGCCAGGTCATGATTGCAGAAGCTGAAAACCGTGTCCATGTGCATGGCACCGCGCGACTTGGGAATCTGTGCTGCGAGAACGTGCGTGGCGCCACCGCTGGCAAACAGCTTGCGTGCCAACTGGCTCACACCCTGTGGTGAACTGCGCTCGCCCATGCCGATTAGCACCACACCCTTACCCAGCGGCATGACATCACCTCCTTCAAGCGAAGCCATGCCGTGGTCTTGGTCGGGATCGCCCCACCAAACCTTGGTGTTGCTGCCAAATCTGGGGTGAAAACGGTAAATAGCCGTCATCAGCAGCGTCTCCTGTCTGCGGGCGGGCCAGAACATCGAGCACAACACCACACCGTCGCCGATCCAGCAACTGTTGTCGCGGGTAAACAAGGTATTGGGCAGGGGAGGTAACAGCAGGTCGTCGGGAGCCAAAGTCTGGCCGAGCAAGCCTGCCGACTTAAAGGGCAGTTCAGCGCGCGCCACACCGCCGATCAGGTGCTCAGCCAGCTTGGCCGGCTCCAGGGCTTCAAGCCAGGGACGCAATTGTCCGGCTGTTTCCACATCGACGAAGTTCGGCCCCAACTTTCGATCAAGCAGCCACTTGCGGGCAGATGGCATAGCCACGGTATCAGCCAACATATCGTGCATCTCCAGCACCTCTATATCGCGCTCTTTCAGTACGGTCGTGAACGCGTCGTGGTCGTTGCGTGCCTGTCGGACCCACAACACGTCATCGAAGAGCAAATCACGGCAATTGGCTGGCGTCAGGCGCTTTTGCGCCAAACCCGGTCGGCAGACCATCACACTACGCAAACGGCCAACTTCAGAAAACAAGCCTTTGGACATGGAGAAACCTTTCTGTGATGCGATGATTCGCGTGGTGAGAACAATCGGCTGTTCAAGCTGAACAGGATTGACGGTGCTTTCAAAGACTCAGATGGCCGGTCGCCAGCATGTAGGCGGACACCAGGGCAAGCACGCAAAGCACACCCAGAAGCAGCAACTCCGGTCCTGTGAACGCGCGCTCGGCGCGCTGTTTTTTGGCAACCAGGTACACCGCAGCACCGGGGGCGTACAACAGGGCGCTCAACAGCAGGTACTGCAGGCCAGCGGCATAAAGCAACCAAAGGCAATAGACCGTAGCCACTGCCGTGATGGAAATTGCGCGGCGCGGGTGTTCATTTGACGCCTTGGCGGTTTGCTCACCTCGGTCGTGCCAAGCCAGCTTCAAGCCATAGACCGCGCTGAACAGATAGGGAATGAGGATCATCGCTGTCGATAGCGAAATCAAGGCCAAGTACGAGGCCTTCGACATCAGCGTGAGGAGCAGGAAGACTTGCACCATGCCATTAGTCAGCCACATCGCATGGGCAGGCACACCCTTGTCATTTTGTTTGGCCAGCCAGGCTGGCATGACACCACCGCCAGCCGGTGTGAAAAGCGACTCGGCCGCCAACAAGGTCCAGGCCAGGAAACCCCCACCCACTGACACGATCAAGCCCACATAAACCAGGATGGCACCCCAGGTCCCCACGACTTTTTCAAGCACTGGTGCCATCGACGGGTTCTTCAATGCCGCCAGTTCAGGTTGCGTCATGATGCCTGTCGACAGCAAGGACACGCCCATCAGCAGGAACAAGCAGATCAGAAAACCAATGACGGTGGCCCGGCCCACGTCCTCACGCTTGGCTGCTCGCGCCGAATAAACGCTGGCACCTTCGATGCCAATGAACACCCAGACCGTCACCAGCATGGTGCTGCGAACCTGATCCAGCACGGAGCCCAGCTTGGCATCGCCCCAGAAGTTGAGTTCGAAGGTACTCACCTGGAACGCCATCGCCACCAAAACAATGAATATCACCAGCGGCGCGAGTTTGGCCAGCGTCACCACAGCATTCAACACAGCCGCGCCCTGAATGCCGCGCAACACCATGAAATGCACCACCCACACCACCACCGATGCCCCAAAGATGGCAGACAGCGTGTTGCCTGTACCAAAGGCAGGGTAGAAATAACCTAGCGCACCGAAAGCTGCCACCAGGTAGCCGACGTTGCCAATCCACGCGCTGACCCAATAACCCCAGGCTGCATTGAAACCCACGTACTCGCCCGACAACGCGCGGGCATAGGCATAAACACCGTTGTTTAAATCAGGCTTTTTGACGGCCAACATCTGGTAGGTAAACGCCAGCATCAGCATGCCTACCCCAGTGATGAGCCAGCCAATCACAATGGCGCCAGCACCAGCCCCGGCCGCCATGTTCTGCGGTAGTCCAAAAATGCCACTGCCGATGATGGAACCGACCACCAAAGCCACCAACAAACCTAGCTTCAAATTGCCGGGCTGCTGATTTGACTCTGACGCGGATTTGAGAGCAGGTGATGGGGGTTTTTGAGATGGCTTCATGATGGCCAACTTTAGGAACTGCCTATAGCTTGGTCTGTCTGCTACCACACAGTACCGAGCCACTAGCTCCTCAAGAGGGTGTTCTGAAGCACTCGGTTCGTCTGAAGTACTTGCAATGCAGTGGCTTTTTGCCCCACGACATCGCAACATCCTTTGTCGACCAAATGGCGTTTCATTCGGACCAGATCTTTAACGACTTCGCGAGTGATTGCCACACCAATTCCCGCCACGCAGACCCGTTGATGCCCTCAGTTACCCGTGACAAGCCCGTATTCGCGCAGCAATGCGCCGATCTGGGTTTGGTCAAGCTTGTTCATCAGCAGGTTGCGCAGGAACTCAGGCCCGGGGATGTCAAGTTCCTTGCCGTCGCGCAGGCGGCCGGTTGCACCCAGAAGACTGCGGATGTCGTAGGTGGAGTTGAAGACCTCTGGCACGCCGCGCTCGACATCGAGCAGGGTGTAGACCGCCTCCATCGGCGTTCGCACGGAATACTCGGTG
>CAIVHU010000027.1 GCA_903905735.1 uncultured beta proteobacterium | reverse complement strand
TGCTGGAAAAAATGGGGCTGATTGTTTCCAGCCGACGATCCAATCCGGGACATGGCATTCAAAAGATGGTGCAGTCTGTTGCGCCCAGAATCGACATGGTTGCAACACTGGGTTGAAAGACTTTCCCCGCATTCTCCAGTCGTGCACGCAGATGGGTCTCACCTTACGCCGATAAAGCGCCGTAGAAAAAAGCGGTAAATCTCTTTCCACCACGGTTGCGCACCGCTGGTGCCTGCTTTCCAAACTGCGAGTTGATCCAGCGCCTGCTCAGGCGTAATAAGTCCATTGCCTTGGCGGTCCATATACAGCGGGTAAAGCATCAATGCGCAGGCCACCAGCGCATCCAGGTTCAATGCGCGTTGGCGGCGGGCGTTCGGTAGCAGGTCTTGCGTGAGCCCCCATCCTGAGTAAAACGGTTGCCCATAACAGGCAACCGTTTTTCCGCGTAACAGAGCCTCAAACCCGGTCAGCGACGTGAGAACATGTACCTCGTCAACGCTATCGAGCAAGGTGTTCATTGGCACATCGGTGACGACCTCATCGCACCAGTCATGCGCTCGCGCCTCATTCGCGCCGGTGATACGCAACCGTGCCGCGACATCCGGGTGCGGCTTATAGACGACAAAGGCATCCGGGTTGGCCTGGCGCACCTGTTGCAACAAGTCCATATTGCGGCGCAAACCCGGCGCGCCGAATGCTATCGATGCATCACTTTCGACCTGTCCTGGCACCAAGATCACATGCCTTGCGTGGCTTGGACGTTGCCAAACTTGCGCCCCGACGTTGTACTTGGTCAGACCGGAAGCAACAATCCGCTCGCGTAACACGCGTGCGCGCTCCAGCAACGTCTGTGAAAACTCGGCGTGCCCCAGCATCCATTCCAAGTCGGACTCACGCGTGGCATCGTAGTAGATGCCACGGGTGTCAACCACCCAGGACATGGGACGTACCAGTTCTGCACCCAGGCCTACCGAACGCAAGAATCCGTCTTCCACCCGTAGCACCTTCACGTCGGAAGCCGCGCCGGGCGGCACGGGCGCCTTGCCCCACAGCACCAGGCAACGCGCCTCATGAGTGACGGCATCAGCGTGCACAAAGCGCAATGTCCGCCCCTGGAAACATTGCCGGATGACGGGCCATTTCCATCGCGGGAAAGCCACCACATGCAACACGTCCGGTAGCGGCACCAGCCTTTCCGTGAGATCCATCAACGCTGTGGAGGGCACATTTTTGTTGGTCAAAGCTGGCATCGTCGCTTTCTCAGGATCGGACAACTGGGGAATGCCGCCCGATCGTGGTCAACCACTTTTCCACCCGTGTGAAATGACTTTCCCAACTTGGCGGATGGAACCCCTGCAAACGCGCCAGTTGCGCTTGACGTGCCGGGTGCTGTGTGTCGGTATAGGCTTGCACGGCCGCAAGCCATCCCAGTCCATCGAGCGGATCGAGGTAATCGGGGATGTCACCTGCCACCTCTTTGAATGCGGGCAATTGGCTGGCAATCACCGGAACGCCGTGCGCCAACGCCTCCACCAAGGGCAGCCCGTAACCTTCGGCAAATGACGGAAACAGCAGCGCTTGCGCGTGCTTGAGCCAAGTGGCCAATTGCGCGTCATCGCAACGCGGCACCTCTGTCACCACGTTGCGCAGCGATTCACAACGTTCCAGCAAATCAACCACCTGCTCACACTCCCAGCCGCGTTGGCCGATGATCACCAGCTTTGGTGTCGCCGCACCCATGCGTTCGACCAGATGCCGCCAAACATGCAGCAGCAACAAATGGTTCTTGCGCGCCTCAATGGTGCTCAAGGCCACAAAGTATGGCTGCTCAATGGGTGGTTTCGCCAGCGGTGCTGGCCAGGGAGATAGACCCAGGTGCGCCACCACATGTGGCGGCACGGGCAAGTTGTGTGCCCCAGCGTGGGCAAGCAAGTCTCGCAAGGTGGCGTGAGAATTCGCAATCACCCCATAACCCGTTTTGAGCATGGTGTGCAAGCGCTGGCGGTGTTTGTCCACCTCACCCGCGCGGCAGTATTCTGGATGGGTGAGAGGGATCAGGTCGTGCAGAAAGTACACCGGATGCAGGCCATGCAGCCGCACCCGCTGTGCGTAGCGCGGATCGTCCAGGCCACTGTGGCCGGTGTTGAGCAGCATGGCACCCCTGGGCAAGCCCCAGCGAAGCAAATAAGCATTGGCCACGCAACGGCGCACGGTCTTCTGTGGCGCGCGGTCTTTGCCCAGCAACGCGGTGAATACCTGCTGTGATGCGGCTGGAGAAAGCTGCATCCAGCGGCCCCAGTGTCGAACCACCGCTTGCGCTTTGGCACGAAAGTGCGCAATGTAGGCCAGGCTGACGCGATCTACCCCGGTGGGATACTTGCCTTCGAGCAATCGTGCGGCCAGTCGGGTGATGTCTATGAGAATGTTCATAAACGAGGTGCGCACCAAGACATGATTGGCATGATCCAGACAAATGTACCTTCACAGGCCCTTGCACAACCTTCCACGCCAAACTGGATTGCAGCTTCTGCGAAAAAAGGGCTCGCTGCTATCAAAATTGGATCTATTCGCACCATAAATGCTCTCTGCTATCCCTTGCTTCTTGATCCACCAGCGCCACAAACTCCGGGTTCAACAGTGGCCGTTTCAGCCCATAGCGTAACGGTTGTCCAGCCGGATCCAGTACGGCCCCGCCCGCCACTTCCAGCACACACTGTGCCGCAGCTGTGTCCCATTGGCTGGTTGGGCCAAAGCGCGGATAGATGTCCGCTTGGCCTTCAGCGATTCGGCAAAATTTGAGGGAACTGCCTGCGGCGACAAAGCTGTGTTCGCAACTCAGCTTGTCAAGCCACCGAGCCAACTTGTCGCCGCCATGCGATCGACTTCCGATCACCCGCAGCGGGGCATTGGATGCGCGCGGTGCGACCTGCAAACATCGCACCGCTCCATCGGCACTGCGCTTGAACGCACCCAACCCCCGGGCTGCGTAAAACAATTCTCCCAAGGCGGGTGCAAACACCACCCCAACAATTGGCACGCTATTTTTTACAAGCCCAATGTGCACCGTGAACTCACCATTGCGTTTTAGAAACTCCTTGGTGCCATCGAGCGGATCAACCAAAAAGAAGGTGTCAGCCGACTCATCACCCTGGCTACGGGACTCCTCTGACAAAATGAACACGCCAGGAAATGCCACCCCCAGCCCATGCCGAATCACGGCATCCGCCCGCAAATCGGCTTCGGTCAGCGGACTGGCGTCCTCCTTTTGCCAAACTGCTCCACCGTGGTCGTATACGTCCATGATCTCCTGACCGGCAGCTTGCGCGATGTTGCACAGGGTCTGCAACTGTTCCGAATTGAATTCCTTCACTGAATCGTCCAAGCTAATTTCGCACCAACCGCTAACAGAACCGCCGCCAACGCCATGCGCAGTGCGGCATGCGGCAAACGGGCCGACAGCATGGCGCCTGCAATCACTGCAGGCACCGAGCCCAGCAACAAATGACCGAGCAGCCCAAAATTGACGTTACCCATCAGCAAATGTCCCGCACCGGCGAACATGGCCAACGGTATGGCATGAACAATATCGGTGGCAATCAACCGCGGTGGTGTCAGCCGAAGCGGGTACAAATAGGCCAAGAATACTGCCCCAAGCGCCCCTGCCCCCACTGAAGTCAAGCTCACCAACACGCCCAGCACCGCACCGGCCAGCACCGTCAGCCCAGGTTGCCAGGCTTTGAAATGCTCGGCATCGGTGGTGCGCAGTTTGCGGCCCAGGGCATGCAATTGCTTCTGAAACAAAATACCTACTGCCGTCAGCAGTACCGCTGCGGTGATCACCGTCTTGAGCAGAGTCACGGCCGTTTGGTCTACCGGATGCCGCTTCATCCACACCAAGGTCATGACCGATGCACTCAAACTGCCCAGCCACAGCCGACGCACCACTTGCCAGTCAATCAGGTCGTGATTGTGATGAACGCGGGTGGCGAACATCTTGGTGATGGCGGCAAACCACAAGTCTGTGCCGACTGCGGTGAGCGGTGCCACCCCAAACAGCAAAAGCAACAACGGTGTCATCAGTGCGCCACCGCCTACACCCGTCAAACCCACCAAAAAGCCGGTCGTGGCACCGGCGACAACCAGCATCCAGTCCATGCTGGTCTAACCCAAGCTGGCCATCAAGTGGTCAATACATTGCTCCAGCGACAGTTGGGCTGTCTGTAAATGCACCTCTGGATGAATGGGGGCCTCGTAAGGGCTGTCAATGCCGGTGAAATTTTTGAGTTCACCCCGACGGGCCTTGGCATACAAACCCTTCACGTCTCGGCGTTCACATTCCTCCAGCGGCGTGTCAACAAACACCTCGACAAACTCACTCGGTGCAAACAAACCGCGCGCCATGGAACGTTCAGAGGCAAACGGCGAGATAAAACTCACCAGCACCATCAGACCGGCGTCCACCATCAGCCGCGCCACCTCGGCCACGCGGCGAATGTTTTCTACCCGGTCCGCCTCTGTAAATCCCAGGTTGCGGTTCAAGCCATGGCGTACATTGTCACCGTCCAGCACATAGGTATGGCGGCCCTCGGCAAACAGACGCTTATCCAGCAGGTTGGCAATGGTGGATTTGCCCGAACCCGACAAGCCGGTAAACCAGATACAGCGCGGTGTCTGGTGTTTTTGTTCTGCCCGCTTGGCTTGATCAAGCTCAAGTGCTTGCCAGTGGATGTTGTTGGCCCGGCGCAGGGCAAAGTCAATCATGCCAGCGCCCATCGTCTCAAACGTCAGCTTGTCAATCAGGATGAAGCCGCCCAACGTCTGGTTGACGGCATAGGGTTCAAACACAAGAGGAGCGCTGGTGGACAGGTTCACCACGGCAATTTCATTGAGGCCCAGCATTTTGGCGGCCAGGTGCGCGCCACTATTCACGTCTTCGCGATATTTGAGGTCACTAATCGTGGCGGTGACTTCCTTGCACGCGTGCTTCATCAGGTACTGCCGCCCAGGTGCCAGGGCGTGCTCACTCATCCACAACAACTTGGCTTCAAACTGGTCTGCCACCTCGGGAGGTGCGGCGGCGGCGACCAGAACGTCGCCCCTGCTGGCGTCGACCTCATCCACCAGAGTCAGGGTCACAGCATCTCCTGCTTGGGCTAGTGCTACCTCGTCAAATCCCAGCAGTACTGCCTTGATGTGGGTTTGCACGCCAGACGGCAGCACTCGCACGGCGTCTCCGGGGCGCAGCGTGCCAGCGGCCACGCGGCCACAAAATCCCCTGAAATCAAGGTTGGGTCGGTTCACCCACTGCACTGGCATACGAAATGGCCCGTACGGCTGGTTGCTGCGGGTATCTACCGTGTTGAGGTACTGCAAAAGTGTGGGGCCGCTGTACCAGGACATACGTGGACTGGACTGCAACACGTTGTCACCCTCCAAGCCAGATAGTGGTATGGCCTGCAAACTGACAAAACCCAGGTCGGCAGCAAAAGCACGGTAATCAGCCACGATGGTGTTGAATGTTGTCTGATCAAACCCCACCAAATCCATCTTGTTGACTGCCACCACCACATGCTTGATGCCCATCATGGCCACAATGCGGCTGTGGCGGCGGGTCTGCACCAGCACACCTTTGCGGGCGTCAATCAAAATCACAGCCAGGCTGGCGGTAGATGCGCCAGTGGCCATGTTGCGGGTGTACTGCTCATGGCCAGGGGTGTCGGCCACCACAAAGCGGCGCTCGTCTGTTGTGAAAAATCGATAGGCCACGTCGATGGTGATGCCTTGCTCGCGCTCGGCTTGCAGACCGTCCACCAGCAGAGCCAAGTCCATCTGACTGCCCTGCGTGCCGTATTGCGCCGAGTCTTTGGCCAATGCTGCCAGCTGGTCATCAAAAATGGACTTGCTCTCGAACAGCAAACGACCTATGAGGGTGCTCTTGCCGTCATCCACACTGCCGCAAGTGATAAAGCGCAGCGTGTCCAACCTGACTTCAGCTACCCCCAAGTTGATATCGACCATTTAACTCTTCCCCAGGGTTTGCATTCCCAGCACGCTTGCAGCCTTCAGCAAGCGAATGTCGAAACAGGCAAAACAAAACGACTCGTTCTTTCCGTCCCGTAACATTCTTGCAGCGGCAAGTTGAACACTGTTATAGCCACGCAGCGCAAACGTATCCGCGTAGTCGCCATCCAGTTCGACCAGGGATTGCGTCACCTCGACGATCGCAAAACTTGACCAGTCGGTGCGGCCATTGACGCGTACGGCCTCAATGGCCTGTGCATCGGCCGGGCTCTCGCACGCGCCGCGCCAAAGTCGCCATCGTTTCTGCCCAGCTGATGCGCGACACCGCAATCGCTGTAGCTTTTTCCGCCTTAGCGCACACTTCGACGCTGAACTCTTCCTGAATGTACAGTTTGACCAAAGCAGAGGTATCGCAAAACAGAATCACCCACGATCCTCCAACACCATCTTGCCAATTGGCTTGCCTATTGGCAAGAGGGCCCGCGTGAGTGTGAACCTCGGCTTGCTGCCGTTCCACGACAAAACGCCGCTTGCCATCAAGCGGCGCAAAACCTCATCAGCTTGTGGCGGAATCCCGACAATGCGGGCAATTGGCTTGCTGTGCGACGTGACCTCGATTACCTCACCGCCTTGAGCAAGTGCCAAAACCCGCGATAAACTTGATTTAAGCTCACGAATTGCAATTTGCATGATGTACTTTTCAAGATAAATAAGGCCTCATTTTATGGATTAGTGCCATCAATATGGCCACATAGTAACCATCCCCCGGCAAAGCCGGGGGCTTTCAAATTGTGAGCCGCTCAAAGCGGCAATACGGGGTCGCTAACGCGGCCCCAACTCTTTGTGCCACCTATCGGTGGCGTTTACCTCCACAGTCCGAGCTGATCCTGTCTTTCATCTTCCTGCTCTTGGTGCCGGATGTAGTTTCTGATCATCTCCTCGTCTCGCCCTACAGTCGAGACAAAGTAGCCACGCGCCCAGAAGTGTTGCCCTGTAAAGTTTCTCTTCCTCTCTGAATACACCCTCGCCAAGTGGATCGCACTTTTGCCCTTGATGTATCCCACCACCTGCGACACCGGGTGCTTGGGTGGGATCGAGATCATCATGTGAACGTGATCCACCATCAGGTG
>CAIVHU010000026.1 GCA_903905735.1 uncultured beta proteobacterium | reverse complement strand
GGTCCAGCCATCGTGCACCTCTTCAAACGCGCCTACAACACGTATGGCGACAAGCGCTATGAACGCCTGGCAAACCTGTCTGTGTCGCACCTTTACAACCTGCGCAAAAGCAGCGGCTACCAAGCCTTGCGCATAACCCTGGCCAAGACCCGCCCGGTCTGCAATCCAATCGGCGTTCGCAAGGCACCGCGCGCCAACGGACGCGCTGGCTGGGTTCGCATTGACAGCGTTCACCAGGGCGACCTTGACGGCATCAAGGGGGTCTACCACATCACCTGCGTCGATGCGGTCAGCCAGTGGCAGGTATGGCCGAGGTTTCGTTGGCCATTCTTGCTCGAGTGTTCGGGCACCGGAAAGGCGTCGAGATCAAGGTCACAGCTGAATTGCCGTACTGAGGTTTGCAAACGGCATCAGTGGAAGCTCCACCTCAGATTTGCTCGTAATTCAGCGGCGTCATCGCCACGCAATGAAAACTGGCGCAAAATTGGGGCGAGCCCTGAACCGGTGGCAAGCGCAAACCGAAAGCGTCCACTTGGTATCCAGCGTGAGAGAAACCCCCTCCACGCTGAGATTTCAGGGCTTTTTCTTTGCTTCGTTAGCGTGGATCGCGAAAACGCAAACCATCACTGAACGGCCTTCAGCATTGCGACTCAAGCATTTCATTGACCGCACGCAATTCGGCTGCCGTGTAGACCAAAGGCAATTTGTTTTGCACCGCGTTGATATTGACGATGGTCGTATCGGGCGCCTTGCCCAGCACCGCCTCCTGCATCCGCCCCAGCGCATGGGCCGCCGCGTTCAGGTCTTGATAGCTGGCGGACATGCCATCCTGTTGGACCTTGCTGGCAACCGTTTTGGCCACCAGCATGCTGGCACCACGAAAGAACTGCTGCCGCTTGGTGACCTCGTCAACAGCAGCGGTCAAGGCGGTCACCATGCGGTCATCATGGCCAGAAAGTGCTTGTCGGTATTGAACTCCAGCGGTCACGATGGCCGCGCCAAGGCCAAAAACAGGTGGATGACGCGGCAGAGGTGCTGGACGTGGAGGTCAGGCTGCTGGCGGGTTGACCGGGTGTCGTTCGCTTGGATGACACCCACGGAACCCGAACGAAATTCGTCCGGCTACACTACCCCGGTGCGCCAGCCAATACCAGAGAGTGCGCCGCCGGGGTCGTCAAAAGCACCCGAACCGGATGGTTCCAATACGGTAAAAGCGGAGTGGAAAGCCCCAATGGATTTATTCAGCGGGGCTTTCATTTTGTCGAGCTGACATAATCCAGCTGTCAGCGGCACGCTTCGGGCGTCAGCAATCCGGTGAAAACAGGAATGCCCCGCTGATTTTTTCACCCCGCCTCACCGGAACTTAGCCTGCGCAATTACGGCAAAAGGCCCGACTGACATGCGGGGTTTTCTTTTTTCGCCAGATGGTCCAAATCTGGACCATCAAACCAGGTCAAAAAGGGCAGTTTGCTGGCGGTCACACGATGTTACCGCCAGGGTGTGCGCAACTTCACGCACACCCAGGTGTCGGAAATTTTCCCGGCATCGTGGGTATGCCCAAACTTGAGCACACCCCTGATGCGCCCAGAATTGAGCCCGCTGGCAGGTGTCCGCAAAGTTGCGGAGGCCCCCAGGTCAATCCGACATGGCCCGCCGTGCAGCCGTAGCCAAAAACCCGCTGCGTGTCGCGCCACTGGCCCGCGCCGCCCGGTCAATTTCGTGCACCAGGCCCGCTGGCAGCGAGATATTGACCCTCACAGGCTTCCTGTTGCTGCGCACGTCCAGGCGTGACACATCCACATCTGCCAGCATCCACGCGCCGCCAGCATAGTCCGGCTTGGTCACCAAAGATGCGAGCTCGCTTGGTGCTGGCAGGTCCACATCCTCGCCATCGCACCAGACCTCGACAGCTTCCTGCACCATGCGCGGCAAGTCCTGCAAATCATCAGCCGCTGTGAAACAGCCGGGAAAGTCTGGCACCTCCACACCATGCGAGTGATCAGCATCACCATAGTGAATGCAAACGGGGTACAACATGATTTTTACTCCTTCCAGTTCCAGCCAGCCTGCCGGTAAATGCTTCGCAAGGTGCCGACCGCTATGTCCTTGCGCGGGTGCGGAATCACCACGTGGCCGGGCTTTGTCGGGTGCTTGAACTTTTCATGATCACCCTTGCCACCGGCCCGGAACCAACCCTCAGAGGTCAATCGTTTGATGAGTTCCTTGCTTGTCATGGTGCAAATTCTACACACGATTACACACTAAATACAGGAATCCCTGCAATTGGAGCCTGACAAGGTACCCGCACTTCGGGTGTGCCTTCAAGGGGTGTCCAGTTTTGCGACCCCCTATGGACCGCCTCAACCAAAGGGGGTGTCGATTCGCCACCCCCCTTGTCGCTACGAAACTTTCGTAATGGCCAATCCCAACAGCGCCACACCAGCCGCAAGGGCGCGATTTGAAATCGGACCCTTTCCGGCAGCCCATCGCGCCAGGTACCCGCACTTCGAGGGGTGCCTTCAAGGTGCCGTCAGTTTGGGGGTGCCCGCAAGGGGGATAACGTTTCGTTACCCCCTTTGGACCGCCTCAGCAAAGGGGGTGTCAGTTTGGCCCCCCTCTTTGGGCAGCCCATCGCACGCGCGGGAGAACCCATGAAAAGCAAAACCGACAAATCGTAGGTTTTGGCAGCCCATCGCGCGAGAGCACCAGCCGCCAGAGGGTGCCCGAGCCCAAATCCGTGATGACCTCCGTGTTGACGTAGCCCTGGGCCTTGCAGTACTCCTGCAGGCGCTGCGCTTGGGTCTGAAGCTGTTCCTTTTGGTCGTGAGACGACACCCGGGCGTACCCCAGTGTGACTTGTTCCTCGGTTGGACCGGCCAGCCCGTGCCCGAGCACTT
>CAIVHU010000025.1 GCA_903905735.1 uncultured beta proteobacterium | reverse complement strand
GCACTGCATCCCAATGTTCACTTCCATTTCACGCCTACATCAGCAAGCTGGCTCAATCAAGTCGAGATATGGTTCGGCATCTTCACCCGCAAGAGCCTGAGCGGGGCAAGCTTCCAAAGCACCGAGCAACTGACACAAGCAATCGAGGCGTTTGTAACCAGCTACAACAAAACAGCCGCGCCGTTTGTTTGGAGGAAACGTGAGGTTCGAGGTGCACAACTCAGAAATACAATTGTTAATTTACGCAATTAAACACTAGTACCGCATCGACAGATGCTCACTTCCACTCGGTACTTTACCGCCTGGAGGAACAAAAGGTGGTGCTGCGCATCACCACCGCCAGGCGCTGCAGACCACGGACCAGTGCGGGTAGGAGCTGAAAAGCAGGCCTGAATCCGTTGCCCCAACCGATCACCAGGTGCGCCTCGTCTACTACGATATGCGACAGGCGACCCTCACTCGCAGCGCCCTCCAGCACTGCTCGCAACGAACTTGTGGCACCTTCCGGCGATATAAACAGAATGCGCTGGCGACCATCCTGTATGGCTTTCCACACGTCTTTGCGCTGCGCCTCGTCAAGCCCGGAATGGTAGGACAAAGGGGGCAAGGTCCGGTTCGGATCCTCTGCCTGCAGCAAAGTGGCCATGCGGTCCGCTTGGTCAATTGCCAGCGCAATTGTCGGAACGATGGCCAGGGTCAGAAATCCAGGACCCATCATCAAAGGCGGCATTTGGGCTAAAACACTTTTACCGCTGCCCGTCGGAAGATCGGCAATCATGGCAACCCCTCCTGGCAACTGAACCAGAGCACGCACAGCCTCTCTTTGGCCCAGGCCGGTATATTGGGGCAGACCAAGCAGGCGGTGGAAGACCGGGTCGGCGGCGACGCCGTGGTAGCGACGCACCAACTGGTCTGTGAAAGCGGCATCAAACAAGTCAGCTTGTGCTGCCAAAAAATCCAGGCGCGGCAGTTTAGCCCGAATGCTCAGGCTATCGGTATTCTCAATTACCTCGAATCCGGCGCTGCGCCATTGCCTCGCGTCAGGCCACCCCGTTGCAATCGGCACGCGGACGCGTTCGTTGCTGGTTCTGTGGACGGGTCGGCGAAGCAGGACCTGCCTGTACAAGGCCGCTAAGTCTGTCGCCAGATTCTTCGGTGCATTCTTGCTGAGTCGCAGCAGGATCTGGCGCATGCTTTCAAGTACCGCATCACCGGCGACCTGGTCGGAGATAGCGGACTTGCCCCATCCAGCACATACCTCAAACAGACTGGCCGTGTCAAATTCCGCTGTCATTCGTGTCCAAACGGGTCAGGCGAGACGATGACGACTCCAACCACATCCAACTGAAATGTAGGCCGCGCGATGGCGTACAGCAATCGCTCATGACGCTCGCGCTCCGACCGCAACTCGGCCTCCTCCGACTGACGCGCAAGACCGGACAGACGTTCGATACGGTTTTCCAACTGTGCTAGTCGGATTTGCAATTGGTCGTTCAGAAGTCGCTGGCCCTGGGCCATTCTGTTCTTCAATGCGGCTTGTGCTGCTAGGCAGTCCAGTGCCTGGGCGTAGAGTCGGCGGCACAAGCCATTCCAACTGGCAACACTGCCGGAGATGCCTACTTTTGCTACCAACCCGGCTGCCCTGCCGCCGATGCGGTTGGTGGTTGCGCCATCACCATGGGCTGCCGGGCTGTCGCCCGTGAAGGCGGCTTTCCAACCCGCGACTTGGCGCTGAACCGCTTTTGGGCGCTGGTGACAATTTCTTTCTTGAGCTGGGATAAAACCGCTCTGCCATTGGCACCGGTGAAGCCGAAAGCGTCACCCAGGTCGCTGCCTGCCAAGTTGTTCAGCTCGTCGATTTGATCGAGCTCCCGGGAAAACGTTTGCTCAAACTGCAGGCGCCGCTCAAGCTGATCGGCCACTTCGTCCGGCGACACCATGTCGTCCTGGATGTCGATCTTGCCTTCATCGTCCTCCTCACCCGCCCCACCGAACCGCCTGCCACTGCCACCCAGGCTTTCGAGGTTGTTGCCTCGGACTTTGTGCTTCAGTAGCTCAAACAGTGCGCCTTCGTGGCCCGGTTGAAAAATGTCCAGGTTCTTGTTTTCAGACCGCCTGGACAAGTAAAAAGCAATGATTTCCTGCTCAATATCACGTGCATCTTCACGTAGTTTGTATGCCCACTTTCTCGACAACGATTCAAAGTGCTTGATATCCATCGCTTATGGCAGAAGCCAGCAGCGGCCTGGTGCGATTTGGCTATTACACCAGCGTCGTTTTGCTCTCCAGCGCGAACCTTCAGCAACTGCGTGAAGCGGCTCAGTACGTGACCAAAATGATCGCCAATGCGGGGTTTTCTGCGCGGGTTGAGTCGGTCAATGCGGTGGAAGCCTATTTGGGCAGCATGCCTGGCAACCTGTTTGCCAATGTTCGCCGCCCACTGGTCAACACCTTGAACCTGGCGCACTTGTTGCCCCTCACCGCGATTTGGGCCGGGCCTGATGGCCACCCGTGTCCGTTCTATCCTGAGAATTCAGCCCCGCTGCTACAAGCCAAAACCGACGGTGCCACACCTTACCGGCTCTGCCTGCACGCGGGCGACCTGGGCCATACCGCCATCATCGGACCCACTGGCTCGGGCAAATCCACCCTGTTGGCCACCCTGGTGGCACAGCACTTTCGCTATCCCGGCGCGCAGGCCTTTGTCTTTGACAAGGGCTATTCCATGTTTCCCTTGGTGGCGGCTGCCGGTGGCCAGCATGACGACATCGCAGGTGAGTCTGACAACATCACCTTTTGCCCTTTGGGACACATTGACAGTGAAGTTGAGCGCACCTGGGCAGCGCAATGGCTGGAACGCCTGGCCGAGCTGCAAGGTGTGGTCATGTCCCCCGAATGGCGCAAAGAACTCTTTCGCGCCGTCAACCAGTTGGCGGCGTCCACAGAAAGCGCAGAGCAACGCACGCTGTCGAACTTTCTGCTGACCTTGCAGGACAACCGGTTGCGTGAAGCCTTGGAATACTACTCACTGCGCGGATCAGCGGGGCGGCTACTCGATGCCGAGAGCGATGGACTGCAGGCGGATATCTTTCAGGTGTTCGAGCTTGAACACCTGATGGCACGTGGCGAAAAAATCGTGCTACCTGTCCTTGCCTATCTGTTTCACCGGCTTGAGCAACGTTTTCAGGGGCAACCGACCTTGTTGGTGCTTGACGAGGCCTGGATCATGTTGGGACACCCGACTTTCAGGGCAAAGTTGCGCGAATGGCTCAAGGTGTTGCGTAAATCGAACGTGGCGGTCATTTTTGCCACCCAGTCCCTGAGCGACTTGTCAAGCAGTGGCATTGCCGATGTGATCTTTGAGTCTTGCCCCTCAAAAATCCTGTTGCCCAACCCGCAAGCGCAGACTGAGGCCTTGAGTGGGCTGTACCAAGCGATCGGCTTGAACCGTCGGCAAATCCAGATCGTCAGCAACGCCGTGCCCAAACGCCAGTACTACCACCTGCACCCGAACGGCTCCCGTGTTTTTGAATTGGGATTGACGCCGCCGGAAATGGCCTTTGTTGGAGCCAGTGGGCGCGAGGACCTGGCGCGGATTCGCTATCTGCAAAAGCTGGATGCGCGCACTTGGCCATCGGCCTGGCTACGTGAGCGTGGCCAGTTCGATGCCGCCCGTTTGTGGGATAGCTATTGACTGTGACAGGTCAGCACCAGAGCGCCTGGCCCGACGCTCGCACAGTCATCCCCCTGTGTCACCACGGTTTTACTGGTTGTTTGATCGTGGGAGGGCCATTTTCACAAGATGCCCGTCGCTAACTTGCGACCAGCCGGTATGGGGCATACCGTATTCAAATAAGGGAATCCCCATGAAGCTTAAAAAGCCGCTTGCCAGCGCCGTAGTCGCGGCGGCCTTGGTTTTTGCGTCGATACCGTCAGCCTATGCCGGTGGCGGCGGGTTTGTGGGTGCCATGGAGTCTACCCAGTGGCTGAACAACGCCGAATTGGTCAACGTGTACGCCAGCAATCTGGAGCAACTGCAGCAACAGATCCAGATGTACCAAAACATGTACCAAAACACGCTGGGCATTCCGATTCAGGCATGGAATGGCATTGCGGCGCGCTTGACCTCGCTGGTGGGCACGATTCAAAACACGCAAGGCATCGTGAATGCCACCGTCAATTCCATCACCAACATGCAAACCGCTTTCGGCAATGGCAATTTGCTCTCAAACCATCAGCAAAATCTGGTGAATTGGAGCAAGGGGTTGAACAACCAGATCGGCGCGGCGTTGCAGCAATTGGGCCTGAACGCCAACAATTTTTCAACCACGCAAAGTGCATTGCAGCAAATTCAACTGGCCTCCCAAACGGCGTCGGGGCGCTTGCAGGCGATTCAGGCGGGCAATCAAATTGCCGGCATGATGGTCAATGAGACCCAGGCACTGCACAGCACCATCATTGCAGCGGAACAAGCCCGGCTGAATGCGGTGGCCAAACAGGAAAACGAAAAGTACCAGGACGAGCTTTTGTACCGCAACTTCTTTCGCAACCACTCCGGCCAATACTGAGCGGGGTGCTGTCGATGCGGATCACCATTTTTCTGCTGCTGTGCGGCATCACGCCATGGGCGACTGCCGCTGGCATGATGGACACGCTGGTGAGTCAGGTTCAAGGGGCATCCGGCGGCTGGATGGCGACTGCATTGGGTTACGCCACCAATTTGTTCTTTGGCCTGGCTGCACTGGAATTCGCCTGGTCGGCCATTCAGCTGACACTCAAGAAATCTGAACTCTCGGACATCATGGTGGGGACCTTGTTCAAGGTCATGTCCCTGTCCTTCTTTGCCATGGTGCTGATCAAGGCGCCCGAGTGGATACCTGCCATCATCAATTCCTTCAAGGCGGCGGGCGCCGGTGTGGGTGGTACTTCAGTGTTGTCGCCGTCCGCTGTTTTCGATCAGGGGCTGCAGGTAGCCGCCAGCCTGATGCAGTTCTCCAACGATGCCGCACCCAGCACGGGCAGCATGATCATCAACACCTTGACAAACTCTGGCCAGGGTCTGGGCAAATTCATGCTGAGCGCCATCATTGTGGGCGTTGCCTCCGTTTTCATCATTCTTGGCTACGGGCTGATTGCGGTTCAACTGCTCATCACCCTGGTGGAGTCGTACTTGATCATCGGCGGGGGTGCGTTGATGCTCGGGTTCTCCGGCTCTCGCTGGACGCACAATTTGTCTGAAAAATACTTTGGCTACGCGATTTCCATTGGGGTCAAGCTGTTCACCATCTACTTGATCATTGGTTTTGGCGATAGCTTCACCCAAGCGCTGAAGGACACCATTGCGGCTGCGTACGCAGCGCATCCGGAAGGCCCCAGTTTTGGTGATTATTTGGGTGTGGGCGGCGCGTCGCTGTTCTACGGTGTGACGGGCTACATGGCACCTGGCTTGGCCGGATCCATGCTCAATGGCACGGTGGCGATGTCGCTGCAAAGCGCTGGGACGGCGGCTGGCATGGTGGGTGGTGCACCGGTGGCAGCAGGGCTGGCTGCCAGTGCCGGCGGTGCGCGCGCCCTCGGACTGGCTGGCGGTGCCATGGGCGCCCTATTGCCGGTGCAAAAGGCGGCCGGCGCCATTGGTGGTTCCTCTGCTGGGGTCGGCTTTGGCGGCGGCATCAGCGGCACGGTCCATGCAAACAACCCATTTCAGTGGGGTTCAGGTCCGAGCCATGTCGGCCATACCAGCCATACCCGCAGTGGAAACCATGGTGGCACCGGCAAAACACCCTTGCTGACTCTGCCGGGTCCATCCGGTTTACCCACTGCATCCAGCTCGGCTAGCCATATGGGTCGAGTTGGCGCACCAAATGAAGGTCCTGTCCCTGACAGCGCAGCGCCTGGCCCGTCTGGGCGTCCCATGGTTGGACGCGGCAGGAACGCGAGCGACCCAAGTTTGGGCCAAACCCAAGCGCCCGGTTTTGTGGACCCGCGTTTTGACCCGTCCGCCACGCCGAGGGGCGGCACCAAGCAAAGCACCAACGAAACCGGCGGCACGTCGGCCAATGCCTTCGATGCTCGGTCTTTCCAACAAAGATTTGAGGCGGACTACAAGCCACATCCAGGCGGACTCGCAGACAAACTCAACGGCTTTTCGAAGCGTTTGCAGCATGCTGCGGATCGGAGAAAACCGCATTGGGTGAGTGATGGTCATGTGGGTCACGCGCCGGGACTGCGTATGGGGCTCGACACGTGAGGGATGACGGTGCGATCACTGATCATCATTGAGAACTATCTCCTTGCCCGCGGCTGCGAGATTCACAGAATCAAAGACCACCTGGTTGAATTTGGTTTGCCTGGCGAGACCAGCCGAACGCCCGGCGGGCGGCTGTCTGTGGCACGCGACGGATCTCTCAAAATGTGGCATCGCTATGCCGAGAAAGGCTTGACAGCGGGTGCACCCTGGCAAGCGGCTGGTGACATCCGGCTTGGCGACAAATCAACCCCCTCACTGGCAGCCCACATCGACCAGTTGCGCGTGGCCAAAGAACTGTCAGCCCTGACCAAAGTGCCGAAATTTTCTGCTGAACCCAAACAACGCCGACGGTACGACCCCGAGCAAGTGTGGCGAGCGGCTGATGCGCTGCTGCAATCGGCGGGGCTGGTTGCGTCGCGGCTGCATGGACGCTACAGCGATGGTACGGATCAAAAACCCGTCTGCAAATTGCTGGTGTCCAACGATGGGGTGGCAACCGCGTTGTCATTCCGGGGTGACATCGATCTTCCTGCACCCTGGCGGGAAGGCCGCCCAACGAGCGATGGCAAGAAAACCATGTATGTCACGGGACGAGATTTGGGCCTGGATGGTCATCTTGCGCCACCCCAGTCTTCATCTCCCTTACCGCGCCTGGCACCTGCTGAAGTGCGTACAACTGACCAGGATCTGAATCGGGACACTTGCAAGTCTTGGATCGCAGGCATCAAGCCACCCACAGACCACCGTCATCTTGTCAAAAACCATGCCGTTTTGGATGGCTCCCAGTTGCGGGTTTACCCCACAGGCCACAGATTTGCCGGAACGATCCTGGTCCCCATGTTTCGTCCTGATCTGATGGGCCGGCCAGACACGCTGGAGCTGTGTGGCGCACAACACCTGATGCCCAAAGTCGCGTTCAATACCGACAAAATCATGTCCAAAGGCTCTCACACCGGCGGTGCCTTTGTACCCTTTCCAGAGCCCGATGCATTGATGAAGACAATGACCGGCGATGCCCTGGCGCCACTACAGGCGTGGCTGGCGGTTGCTGACAGAGAGAGACCACTTGTGATCTGTGAGGGGGTTGCAACTGGACTTGCGATTCATCAAAGCGGTGCGGGTAACACGCTATGTGCGTTGTCTTCAATCAATGTAATGGCCGTCGCCCAGTGGGTCAAGCAAACGGGCCTGTCGGATTTGTTTTGTGGGGTGGTCATTGCAACGGATCACGATATCGGCCGGACTGAGGCTGGCAGACTGAAATCAAACGCCCTCCCCCGAGCTTTGGAGGCTGCCAGGGTGACGGGATTCGCTTTGGCTGTGCCTCCAGCCAACAGTCAACTTGGCGCTGATGCAAGGGACTTGCTCGGCCAGAGTGGTCCGCAGGCCGTACGTGACTTCATTGCCAGCGCTGCATCGGCTGCCGATGTGGAGAAAGCGAGGGCTGACATTTTTTTGTCGGCGAAAGAGGGCCAAATGGCCGCTGAGCCTGAATTTGAGCGTTGACCCCATGCCCTTAACACGGGTATATCAACCGTTCTGATTAGCGTCAAATCCGACAAAACCGGATGTAATTCTACATATTTCAGACATATACACCGCCCGCTCCTAGCGAATCAGCACAAAATCCGACAAGCCTTATTTTATTAAATAAAGCAATTTTCAGACAAAAATCGCAACAATAATACAAATATCAGACAAATACAAAGAAGTCGACATGGCAATCAAACAAAAATTCGACGTTTCTCTGCCTGAGCTTGTGCTCACAGGTCAGGGCGACCCCGCTGCCGACCGTAAAGTCATTCGGCTTGCCGGTGAAGGGCTAATGCTAAAACTGTACCAGGGGATCTACACCAGCAACTTGGCCAGCCCCCCTGAATCGGTCGTAATCCGTCAGTGGGCAAGCATTGTGGGCCACCTGCTCCCGGACGGGGTCCTCAGCTACCGTAGCGGCTATGACGCAAAGCCTTTCGATGGCCGTTTGTATGTAACGCGCGGTGATCGGCCACGAACCCTGGAGTTGCCCGGCCTCACCATCAAGGTGATCCCAGGGGCAGGCGCTGTTGAGGGTGACACGCCTTACAAGGGCTTTTTCTTGGCCGGCCAATCGCGCTGGTTACTGGAGAACCTAGCGAGCGGCCGCGGTGTCGGCGAGCGTGTTCTTGCCCAGCCAGTGCTTGAGGCTGAACTCGACAAGATCCTTTCGATTCGTGGTGAATATCGATTCAATCAACTCCGGGATAGCTGCCGCACGCTGGCGGAAACATTGGGTCGGAAAAAAGAGTTCAAGCGGCTGGACGGCATCATGGGTGCCATGTTGGGGACCCACGAGAGCAAAAAGCTGCAGGGCAAACAAGCGCTTGCCCGCGCCGCCGGACACCCCTATGACCCAAACCGACTAGCCCTTTTCGACACACTTTTCAGCCGCTTACGAATGCAAGCCATGCCGGAAGTGACCTCCACGGCAGATGCGGGGGTCTCGCGCGAGAACTTCGCGTTCTTCGAGTCGTATTTCTCGAACTATATCGAAGGCACCACCTTCTTGGTCAGCGAGGCCGAGGAAATCGTGTTTGAGGGCAAACTCATCCCAAACCGGACAGAGGACTCCCACGACATCCTGGGGACGTTTCAGGCAGCCATGCGTGGCCCCTGGCGTGACCAACCGGCCGGCACGGCGGACGACTTCCTGGCTTGGCTAAAGAACGTGAATGCGCTGGTCATGCAGTCCAGACTGGACAAGCAGCCGGGGGAATGGAAAGACAAGAACAACCAGGCAGGGTCGACGCTATTCGTTGCCCACGAACTCGTGCAGGGCACGCTGCGGGAAGGTTTTGAGCGGATTTGGGCGCTGGAGGACCCTCTCTCTCGCGCGCTGATGACCATGTTCGTCATCTCAGAAGTTCACCCTTTCAAAGATGGCAACGGCAGAACGGCGCGCTTGGCGATGAACTGCGTGCTGAGCGCGGCGGGTCTGTCACGCATCATCGTGCCAACGGTCTATCGCGAAGATTACCTGTTGCCACTGAAAAGCCTGTCGAACCATGCCGACGCGGCACCCTACATCCGGGCCATGACCCGTATCCAGACCTGGACGGCTGCCTTCAACTACGCACAACCGCGGCGTGAACTGCACCAAGCGCTCATGCGGTGCAACGCCTTCGAAGAAGACCTACGAAACTACCGGTTGGTGTTCCCGTAAACCAAAACAGAAATACGGGAGACCGCGGCCATCAAGCCGCCGACGGCAAGGTCATCGCACAACAATCGGGCTAGTTCCTTGGCCATTCGGTTGGCACTGCGCGGCGTGCCCGAGCAATCGATGCCCATTTTGTGTTGCTTGCGCCAGACCGGTATTTGGCAACAGCACTCAAAAAAGGACGCTTGCATGTCAAAACAGAATCCCTATCTCAACGCTCGCCGGGAGTGGGATGAACGCTACGGTGGATTGATCTCCCGCGCGCGCAACTGGCAACTGATGGCCGCCGGATCCTTGGCTGTCGCGGTGGTGGCTGTCGTGGGCATCGCCTTCGTCGGGTCCCAATCCAAGATTCAGCCGTTTGTGGTGGTCACCGACCAACTCGGCTCGCCTGTTGCTGTGGCTCGTCCTGCGCCAGTGGCCAAGGCTGATTTGGACAAAAGGCTGATGGTGGCTCAATTGGCGGCCTTCATCAAAGACGTGCGATCCATGTTGCCCGATGCTGTTGCCCAGCAGGTCACCGCCATGACCCAGCGTCAGTCCATCGAGCTTCATACCGCTAGCCACTTTTTCAACCGCAGCGATTTTTTCGACAGCAGGGCGGTCTTTGGCGGTGGTGATGGGTTCCAGTGACAAGCCATTGCACTGCTCGACGTTGAAGGCATGGCTGGTTTTTTCGAACAGCAGATTCAGGCTCCGCTCGGCTTGCCGCCAGCTGTATTTGGTGCCACCAGACTCCACCACCAATTGGCGGGTGTCCACTTGGGATCCGTTGGAGAGCTTGACCGATTGTGCATATTTTTCTGGCGCTTCTGCCAGCGTGACCCGAGCGCCGTTGTGGGTGATGTCCACATCCCGGCGGCGATGAAAAGGCAGTTCGTCCCAATATTCAATGGGTGTTGACTTTTCGCCTTGGGTGACACCACCGCCCAGGCTGGCGGCCTGCTTGTAAGTCAGCCAGCGTGGATCGGCATAGCCCTTGTCCATCCCCTGCATCATCAGGATGAGCCGGTTGCCGCCGCTGTAAATGCGGCCGGACACCGCATTGCGGGGTAGTCCGGCAGCGACACCGCCTTCATTGGTCCAACCTTTGCGCCAGGGCATCACGCCTGACTCCAGGGAGGCGACGATGCGGTCCGTGATTTGCTCACGCAGGTCTTTTTTG
>CAIVHU010000024.1 GCA_903905735.1 uncultured beta proteobacterium | reverse complement strand
CGCAGCCAGCTTGCGGCCAAGGAAATCGGCGAACTGGCAGGTAGCAGCGTCGCCACTGCTGAACGCGCCGGAGTATTACTCAATGAAATCGTGCCCAGCATCCAGAAAACCAGCGAACTGGTGCAGGAAATCGCAGCGGCCAGCGCAGAGCAAAGCGAGTCAGTTGTGCAAATTGGTGGAGCCATGGGTCAGCTTAGTAAAGCCACCCAACAAAACGCCTCTGCATCCGAGGAACTTGCAGCAACCAGTGAAGAGTTGTCCGGACAAGCCCAACAGTTGCAGGATAGTGTGTCCTTCTTCAAGACCGGCGATGAAACACCCACAGCGCTAACCAGCACCAGGTCAGCGATTTCAGAGCGGCGATTAGCAGCGCCCAGACCGATTGCAGTGCCAACGCGAAAGGTCGGCGGTAACTTCAAGCCGTATTAGGCATCGAATTCAACGCGGCCATCCGTCTGAAGCCAAGACGAAATGGTGATCTGGCTTGAAAGGCTGGCGGCTTTCGTTCTAGACGTTGTGAATGCGGTCAATGGGTCCGTGGCATGGTCCTCACATTTGCTGAACTCTCCGATTAGCTCAAAAGGGCAGTCGCTGACGGCTACTCGAAGTAAAGAAACGAAATAGGGAAACGATTTCGGTTAACGACCGCGTCCGGGTACTCGTCACCAACGGCAGCTGCTGGTCGATGGCGGGTGCAGCGACCCTCGAAAACGACGCCACATTGCTGACTGTCAGGCTACTGGGGTGACTGACTGGTCTGGAGCGAGCATTTCGGGGAGACCTATGTCAGGAACCGCTGCAGTCCTGACTTAGACTTTTCCGCCGCCAGCGTCCGCAATACGGATGGGATGCCGCCAACTGAGCGGCAGCTATATGGAACCTCAACTTTCAAAATCTGACTCATACCCGACAGCTGGCAGCAGTAGGCACCGGCTACCGTTCTTCAAAAGTCGGTTGCCCTGGCACAAGTGCCTGTCGCCCAAGCTCGACGTTGGGTGTTCATCAAATCGAGCTACAAAACAGCCGCCACTCATGACAGCTAAATGACTAGCGCGCGCAAATTGGACAACTTGCGCAGCCATCTTCCGATGACATCTCACATCCACAATCAAGAAATGCCAATTCCCGTGCTGATTTCTTAACTTGAAAGAAGTCACAATTGATTGACCATGATCTGCACAAACAAGTCTTCCCATGCGGTTTCTTCAATACAAAGACCTTGACCTCCGCCGTGTCAAGGCATCGTTTGCCAAGATTCGTGCATCCATTGAAGCGGGTGATTTCAAGAGCCCAAATGTCAAGAAGCTCCATGTAGGGAGCTACTACCGAGCCAAGCTCGAACACAGTAACCGTCTACTGCTGCAATTTGCCAAGTACGGTGATGAGACCGTATGCCTTGCGCTGGAAGTAATCGAAAACCACGCCTACGACAAGTCACGTTTTCTGCGCGGCGCGCATGTCGACGAATCCAAGATCGAACTGGAACCTGTTGACGCGCCAATAGCCTGGCCAAACAACGAGTCCTTGGCCTTGAGATGGCTTCACGCTAGTCGAGTCGAGTTTGAACTGCTGGACAAGCCCATCGTGTTCGATGATGAACAGGAGTCCGTGCGCCGCCTTCTGGCTCCCCTGATCCTGGTCGGTTCTGCGGGCTCGGGCAAAACAGCCATCACCCTGTCCAAGATGCGTGAAGCTCAGGGTCGAGTGCTCTATGTGACCCAGTCAGCCTACCTGGCCCAATCAGCGCGTGCGCTCTATGACCACCACGGCTATGAGAATCCAGATCAGGAACCGGAATTCCTGAGCTACCGGGAATTCCTGGAAACGCTACAGGTGCCCAAAGGACGAGAGATCAGTTTTGGTGCTTTCAGTGGCTGGTTTGACCGCCATCGTGCTGCGCTCAAGGGTTTGGGCGATATTGATGCCCACGCGCTTTATGAAGAGTTTCGGGGTGTCATCAGTGCGCAGCCCGATGGACCTCTGCCTCTGCAAGACTATCTTGCCCTGGGACCTCGGCAAAGTCTGCTCACCCCATCAGCACGTGAAGTGGCTCATGCGCTGTTTGTGCGTTATTGCAAGTGGCTCGAAGAATCTGCTTTATACGATTTGAACCTGGTGGCGCACAGCTTGCGGCCCTTGGCCAGTCCGGCCTATGACTTCATCGTGGTCGATGAAGTTCAGGATCTGACGATGGTGATGCTCACCTTGGTGCTGGCCCGCCTGAAGGATCCGAGTCAATTTCTGCTGTGTGGTGACTCCAATCAGATTGTGCACCCCAACTTTTTCTCCTGGGCGGCGGTCAGGAGCCTCTTCTGGCACGGCCTGGCGGGTGACGTGGCCCAGCGCCAAGCCTTGCACATTTTGCAGGCGAATTTCCGGAACACGAGGGCAGTGACTGTGCTTGCCAATGACCTGCTCAAGATTAAGTCACCGTAAATAAATAAACCTATCAACTTATGAGGATTTGTGCTATTCTTTGTGAAGCATGAATTCACACTCTGAACTGCAGAAGAAATTCGCCTCCGTGTGCGGCTGTGGAAGTTGGAGTTGCAAAAGCTCGCAGATGAGACAGGCCTGGCCATCTCCGTCTGTCATTTTCCACCGGGCACCAGCAAATGGAACAAGGTCGAGCATCGCCT
>CAIVHU010000023.1 GCA_903905735.1 uncultured beta proteobacterium | reverse complement strand
GTTTGTTTGAACACGGCAACTTTCTCGATGTAATTACGGCTGAAATCCGTAAAGCCGTCGTAATCAATATTTTCAACTAAAGTGCCATCGTTGATTCCATATGTTTGGCAGATTTACGCACGCGGATCAGGAAATCTGCAATTTGGACAGCCGCTATGACTCCAATGTGTCGTAATTTGTCAGCGGCACCCAAGAGTTGACCGACTACAACGGGGTCTGAATTAGGATTTAGCCAGTGTGAGCACACACAGGTTGCGTTTTTGAATCGGAATAGCTGGCTCTTGGGACCGGACTCGCAATTCACCCGGCGATGCACAGCGCACAGCAAACCGAACACTTTTCGAAAAAGTCGGACGGGGATTTTCGTGTCCTGTTACGTTCCGGTGGTCACTCCTTGGAAATATCACTGGCCCGAAATACCGCGAATCAAAGCTGTTTGAGTGTTCACCTGCAGCCCAAATTTCTCCTCGTTTGAGCGTA
Organism: uncultured beta proteobacterium; assembly: GCA_903905735.1. GTDB lineage: Bacteria > Pseudomonadota > Gammaproteobacteria > Burkholderiales > Burkholderiaceae_C > Rhodoferax. The sequence goes on along the minus strand of CAIVHU010000023.1, from coordinate 3,310 downwards.
AAAATGCCGCGCAGGTGGGGCAGGGCCCCTCCCTGGGTATCGAGATCAAGTGGCCGCGAATTCGGCAATGGCTGTCCGTTGATTTGCACGCCGTGATCTGCAGCCGTCACACGATCACCCGCAACCGCTACCACTCTTTTAAGCAAGGGCAGGCTGCCGTCGGGGCACGCGCCGTAACCGATCGACGGATGGTCAATCGGCGAGCAAAAGCTAACCAGGCTGCCTTTTTCACCATGCCCCAGCTTGTAAAGGGTGCCAGGCATCGAGCCGGTGACATTCAAAACAATGCCAGACGACTTTGCGACCATGGCAACGATCACCATCACTGAGAGTGCCAGCAGCGTCACGTAGAGTGGAACGAAATTGCGATGTTTGGCTTGCATGCTTCAAGATTTGGGTCGTTCAGCTTCGAGCGTTATTGGCTCGCGCGTCGATCACTGCATTGCCGATCCGTTTGGCAGCCCCCAGCATCTGCCTTTTCACCAGGGCTGGGTCCTTGTAGTAGATGATTTTTTGGCAGTAAATCGGCGCGTGACCCGCCACAAACACCAGTTCATCAGCGGGTGGCAAGCGCATGGTTTCATCCGGTGTCAGTAGGGGCCGCTGGCTCAGTTGCTCATTGGTGCTGACATTGTTCAACACCACGCTCAGCCGTGAACCCGAGAAATTTCTTTGGGTGTGGGCCACCGTGGAGGCGCCACTCATTTTGGAGAGCATTTCTGCCGTCTCGATTTTGTTGGGCGCGAAGGCTATCCGGATGTGGCAATTCGACAGGATGGATTCGTCTTTGGAGTAGGCCTTGGTCAACTGTGACAAGTCCTGGGTGATCACCCTGAACAGGGTGTACGCCATGGCCGGGCGCGATGTGGCCGGATTCTTGAATGATTTCTTCAAAGAAAACTCGCCCTTTTCGGTCGATGGCTCGGTCACTCGCGTCGAAATTTCATCCGTCATTCCACAAGGGGGCGAAACCTACCAGGTGTCGTGGGTGGAAACCAAAGCCAAGCCTGGCGCGACCGCTGTGGCGGAGCATTGGAAAGCGGTCGTCACTGTTGGGATGGATGCCAAGCTGGCAGAAAACCCCAAAGTCGCGCTTTGGAACCCCTTTGGCATTTACGTCAAGTCAATCTCCTGGACCAAAGAAGTTCTGTAAAGGCCATTTCAGTGAAAAATCTCCTCATCCCCATTGCCATTCTTACCCTGACTGCCCGTGCATTTGCCCAATCTTCCACCGAAGCTACCCCACCCACACCCGGCTTGGAAGCGCTCCCTTTGCAGCCCACCCCAGCAACGCAAAAAATCATCTCATCTCCTGAAGTAGTGGCACCGTCGCCCGCGCTGCCCACAGCCAAGGTGCAGACCAAAAAGCTGTCTGCCACCGATGCTGCAAGACTTGCAGCGGCAGAGCGTTGGGAGCGAACAGGCGCGGCTGACGCGCTGGTCGGTGCCAGTGGTGCAGTTGAATATCCCTATGGCTATGCACGTCCGACAATCACTTGCGCACCCTTGCACGTCTGCTCGGTTGCTCTGCAGGACGGCGAGGCCGTGACCAGCATGTCGATTGGCGATACGGTGCGCTGGCTTTTGCAGAACGCTACAGCCGGGTCCAAGCCGGTGATGATGTTGAAACCCACCCAGGCGGGCCTGTCAACCAACCTGGTGGTGACCACTGACAAGGGCCGCATCTACTATATGCACCTGGTGTCCAGCAAAACAGAGTATCTGCCCATGGTGAGCTGGTACGACCCGGCAGCCATGACACGCGACTTGCGCGCTGAGGCGCAAGCGGCAGCAAGGCAAAAAGCGGAATTCGAGGCAACGGTGGCCGCCACCATGATGGCCGCTGAAGAAGCCCGGTCCCAACGGGTCGTCGCTGACAAATCCGTTGGCAAACTTGATCCAAAAACGCTTGATTTTGGCTACACCTGCACGGGTGAAGCGGCGTTCAAGCCGACGCGGGTCTTTGCCAATGACACCCACACGTTCATTCAATTGCCACCCGGGGCATCAACCCGTGATGCACCTGCGGTGTTCAATAGCTCAAACAATGAAACCGAGCTGCTGAATTCACGCCTGGTGAACGGCTACTACATCATCGATGGCAAGCCAGCCAAACTCAGTCTGGTTCTGGGAGTGGGTACCAGCGCCCAAACCGTCAAATGCGAGAAGACCATACCGAACAGCTTGTTCAACTGGGGCGCCCAATGATTTTCCGAGGGGGCAAGAAATCCACACCCGTCGATCCGGCGGACGTTGAAGCGGAAGTTGATATTGCGGCCATTGATGGCCCCGGTCAGCCACTGGAAATTCATACGCCGCCACCCGGTACCAAGCGACTCTCCAAAAAAGGGCAGTTTTTACTCTTGGGCGGCGCCTCGACGGTATCCTCTGCCATTTTGATCGGTGTGATGATCAGCGGCAAAAGTCACGACCCTGCCGCTTCAAACAAGCCGTTGACGGCCAGTGATGCACCGGGTCAAGCAGCGCCGTACAAAGAAAACGCTGAAGACCTCCAGCGCCGAGCTACCGCAGCCGCCCGTCAAGCGACTTTGCAGACGCCTGATGGCCAACAAACAGGACCACTTACAAGCCGTTCGTCAAATCCAAAGGACAGCCCTGGAGCAACCGCACCTTCCGGTGGCGGTGCCTCACCGCCGACACCTGCTGAGGCACACCGGTTGTGGCTGCAAAAACGCAAGTATGAGCGTCTCCAGGGCCTCATCATGGCCTCTGATTCAGCCGAAACATCTGACATCAGCAAAGGTGGCGCTGCGCTGGCGGCCAAAGCGGCCGCAGGGGGCATGTTGAGTGCAGGTGGCGAGGACGATCGTTCGGCGGCAAATCTCCAACAAAAGCTCACAGCGGCCAATGGGCGTGCGACGAATGCACGCACCTCGGCCACTGCTGAAACCATGCGCACTGCCAATGGGACCTATGCCAATAATTCTGCTGCCGCAGTGGGCTCAAGCAGCTTAACCGGTCCTTTTCCGACCACACTGGCTGCAGGTAGCCCTGTTGGCCAGGACCCTGCAGTGGCTGCCCAGACCCGTAACAAGGTGTTCATGAAGGAAGCCGCTGACAACGGTTACATGCCGGAATTACTCAAAGCCCCAATGAATGAAAGGGACTTCCCTGTCCCGAGTTAGCCGCTATTGCGGCAACGGGCAACTCAGTGCCAAGATGGGGATTCAAGCTCTCATCAACTAACTCGGAAGGGGAAGTCCATGGCAATCGTAACGGTTGGAATAGATTTGGCAAAGTCTGTCTTTGCTGTTCATGGTGTTGGTGTCTCGGGCAAGCCTGAGCTTGT
>CAIVHU010000022.1 GCA_903905735.1 uncultured beta proteobacterium | reverse complement strand
GCCCTTGTCAGTTCTTCGCCAGCCGCTATCAAGTTGGATTTTTCCTGGGCAAGTTGGTCACGCTGGGCTTGCACGTTAGTCAAGGCTGTGTGCCGATCGGCCGCCAGTTTGGCTTGCTCGTCTCGGGCAGCGGCTAAAGCTGCTCTTTCCTGCGCAAGTTGATCACGCTGCGCCAGTGCTTCTGCCTTGGCTTTGGCCTCTGCATCGCGTTGTATGCCTAATTGGTCTCTAGCCCTTGTCAGTTCTTCTTTATCAGCGATAAGCTTTGCGTTCTCTTGGGCCAATTGAAAGCGTTGCGCGTGGGCTTCAGCGCCTTTTTGCGCCAGTGCAATGCATTGCGCAAGCGCTTCGGCTTTGGCGGTGGTTTCTTTGCCCAATTGCTGGGCTGGGTTGCGCACAAACAGGGCCCGCACCATTTGGGGGTGGTTTTCCTCCTCCAGGGCCAAGAACTGCAGGTCAAAGGCAGCTAGTTGCTGGCGCAGGGCGGCCAGGCTCATGGCTTGACCGGCAGAGTCGGCACCCTCAGGGGCGTCTTTAAGTGCGCGTACCAGCAATACATCCCAACCCTGAATCAGGTCGCCTCCACCTTGCAGCAATTGGTCTGCAGGCAGGCAGTCGATCACGACCCAATTAAAGGCGTTAGCGCCGTCTGGGGCCTGAGTCAATAGGGCTTGCAGCGTGGTGGTTGGCACGGCATCAGCATGCAAGGTCTTGATGTTGGGCCAAAGGGTTTGTAGCGCGGCAGCGGGGCACAGGCCGCTCTCAAGTGACTGGCTTAGGGCAAAAAAGTCTGCGGTGCCAGGCTTGGCCGCCACCACCGCCAACGTTACCTGGCAGTGGGCGTGGTTTTGCAGCTGTGTTTGCAGGCGGGCGTGTTGCAGGGCATCGGCTTCCACCGCCAGCAAGTGCGGCATGTTGGCATAAGGATAGGGTTGTGCGCCCCCGCCCGCACCGATGTGCAATAGGCCACGCGGTGGGGCAAGCTGCAACAAACATTGCAGCCAAGTGTTGAGGTAGGGGAAGGTATTCATGCTTGTTTGACCAGTTTCACGCTGCGCAGCCGTACGGTCAGATTCCGTCTGTCATCAGAGCCGCTATCTGCGGGGGACACGGTTTTGGCAAAGCGCAAGCCAATGTCCCATGGCCGCTCGGCAGCGCTTTGTGACATGCTGAGTGGCACCTTGCAGATGAGGGGGTACTCACCTTGGTAGAGCGGGTAAAAAACCTCTACCGGCTGTGTTTGGCCCAGGGCTTCAACCACCAAGGCGCTCACCAAACCAAGGTCCATGGCATCCACAATGTCAATCTCGAGCGTGTAGTTGCCGGGCTGTACCGGCGGCATTTGCAGGGTAGAAAAGGTGGCTGGGCCAGCCCAGCGGCCATCAGACTCGGCTGGGTACCAATTGCTGCCCGCAATGTCATGCAGCATGTTGATGACAAGCTCAGTCGGCTGGTGCATGCGCCAAAAGTCTGCAACGAAGCCAGTGGCTTTGGATTTTTGGCCTTGTTCAAGCTCTTGGGCGCGCAAAAAGTAGTGCTCCAGCTCTTCTTGCACTTGGTGCAGTTGCAGCAGTAAGAGCTCGTTTTCTTGTGCAAGCTCGCCGGTGTGTGCGCTTACCCGGGTGGCTTGCACCAGTTGCGTTGTTTGCTGGTCGAGCGCTTGAGTCAGACGCACTTGTTCGGCTTGTAAAGTCGCAGTAGCTTGGGTGAGTTGATCGCGCTCGGCCTGCAAAGACCGTGTAGCCTGTGCTAGGCCATCGCGCTCTTGCAGCAATTTGCTGGCCTGTGCTTGCTCGATGGCCAACGCGTGCTCCAAGCCCCCGATTTGGCCACATTGCTGCTCCAGCGTATGGTTTTTCAGGATGTGCGCCGCCAACTGTTCTTGCACTTGGTGCAGTTGCAACAGCAACCGATCATTTTCCTGCCGGAAATGGTTGGCTTGGGTTATAGATTCAATTTGCTTGTTTAATTGTGCTCTAGCGCTCACCAGTTCTTCACTGTCAGCTATAAGTTTTAAGTTCTGATGAGCATATTTTGCGAGGCTTTCACGCACTTGTACCCAGTCTGCCCAGGCCGAGTTGGCGCTTGGACTGGTTTCTGCTGCGGGATCTGGCAATGGTGCCAAGGCGAGTAAGGCGGCACCTTCAAGTTCCTGGTGCAAAGCCAAGGCTGGGTGACCGGAGTCGATGATTTGGTCAATGAGGTACGTTTGCAGGTGCTGGTCAACAGAGTTGCCTGCGCCGACGACAGACGAACTGTCCGACCCGCTGAGTTGCCAGTGTGATGACAGTGTGTCCACAAACATCTGCGGCTGCATGCAGGCCTGTTGAGCGTTGACCAGTAAACAACAGTCTGGGTGGCGGTGGTAGTAGCGCAGAAGGGTGATGTTCCAGCGCATCCACTCGTTCAAGGCAGCGGATACTGCTTGCGGCGTAGGTGGTGTGTGCTGATCCAGCATCTGGGCCAAATAGGTTTGCGGCGAGTTATAAACCAGCAACAGGCGTACCTGGGGGTCAAACTCGTGCCAGAAGTCCATCAGCACGGTGGTTTGGCAGTCGTCCCAACCCCAAGCTGCCTCATTGATGTTAGTCAGGAAAAGGTCGGTAGCCAACTGGCTCCACAACTTGCCGGGCTGCACTTGCGTCAGCGGCGAAGTGCTGTTCAAGTCAAATTCCTGGCTGCGTAGCAGCTGCTCTTGCAGACCTTGCGGGCCCAATGCTGCCTGCCTGCCAGCCTGTGCAGGTGCCAGTCCAGCACGCAACAATATATCAAAAACCTTTTCGTGATCAGATTGGGGGCCACCGGTGCAAAGTATGACTTTCATGGATTTCGGTATGGTTTGTTGGGCTAATTTGCTGATGGTATTGGGCAAGCGAAGTTGTCAGGCATTAAGTGAATGAGTTTTGCCTTGAATCAATACTGCTGCGTGAGGCTGCGCAAAAACGTATCCCATTGCGGCACGATTTGCTCTGGCAGATGAGGTGCGCTTTGTTCCTGCCCTGCCTAGCGCAACGCATTGGCGCGAGGTTGTGCACCTTCTGTGCGCTCCAGCCCATGCAAGGCGTGCACCAGGCTGGCGGTACCAATTCGCGCTCAGCCGGTGGCACGCTGTGTCCGAACAATTGACACCACACAAAGTCTTGAAAATAACGCGTTTCGAAGTGATTGAGCGAAACCACGGTTCTCGCAAACCGATGCACGCGCTCAACTTCGGGCAAGTTTTCGTGCTGACCGCCACCACACTTGACACGATGGGTAGAAAGTTGCAAGAGGCCATGCAACCGGAAACCACTGCGTGCCGCAAGCGAAGCAAACAGCAACCGTGTTTCCTGCGGAATGCCATATAAACCGTCCAGAGCTGGGCGCAGTTCCAGTAAAACGGTGGTGTCAGAGGGCTTCATAGGCGTTGATCGCTTCATCCACAGATGGCATCACAGTGAGCGTTCCATTGTTCAGCAAAGCAGCGTGGTCACAATGTCTGCGGATCAGATCAGTTTGATGAGCCACAATGATCATGGCCCGATCACCTCGTTTTTGAAAAAGTTCGACATTGCACTTCTCTGCAAAACGGTGGTCGCCGACCGACATGCCTTCGTCGATCAAAAAACAATCAAATTCAATCGCCATGGAAATGGCGAACGCCAGGCGGGCGCGCATGCCGGAAGAATAGTTCTTGACGGGCTCATTCAGGTAGGTGCCGAGCTCAGCAAAGTCTTCCACCATATTCAGAGTCTGGTGAAAGTCCACCCCATAAACCCTGGAAATAAGTTTGGCGTTGTCGCGACCCGTCAGGCTGCCCTGGAATGCGTCTCCAAAGGCCAGCGGCCAGGAAACCGTCATGGTTTTATTGATGCGCCCGGAATGCGGCTTGTCTGAGCCGCTGATGATACGGATCAGGGTGGATTTGCCAGCACCATTGCGTCCCAGAATGCCCCACTTTTCACCCGGATTAACGCGCAGATTGACCTGGTCCAACACGAGCTTTTGTGAACGCCCGTGGTGAATGGGGTAAGTTTTGCAAATGTTGATCAACTCGATCATGTCTGGAACTAATTGAGTTGAACACGCCGGATAGCAATGTTGGTTAGGGCAAAGGCGAATAAAGTCATAGCCAGAATGACGAACATGCTGTAGCCAAGGTGGTAATAAGTCGTCATACGGTCACCGTAATAACCACTGTGAAAGTATTCGACAGCATCGACCAGCGGAAAGTACAGCAGGATTTCACGGAACTTCTCCGGCACAGCGTACAAGGGAATGAAAACACCCGAAAACGGCAGCATCAAATACAAAATGATGTGCGACACGCGCTCGATGGTTTCGCTCATTTCTGCCAGCGCCGCCATGATGAGCACAAAGGCAAAAGAAAACCAGATGACCAGCAGGTAGCCAAGTGCCATCGTCAAGGTATCTGCTGGCCAGTGGCAAATGCCCAACTGCACAAAGACGAGATACAGAATAAAAAATGCGCCAGCCGCCCCAGAAAACTCGAGCAGGATACGGGAATAAATAATGTCCATTGGTCGGATCGGCTGATGGTGTAACAGTGCCCGATTGATCTCGATCGCTTTGGTTACACGCCCCGTTCCGTTGCGCCAAAACAGCAGCGTGGGATAGCTCACCGCCAAGTATTCAGCGATGGAATAGGTGGCATGACTTTCGATATGCGAAAAAATCGTCATCACCCCAACGATAAACATGGATGGCTCAATCACCATCCAGATGGCACCCAGGCCCTCCCGCCCAAAGCGGGTGATAGTCTCGCGCATGGTCAGCGCCCAGATCACCCGCCGCTGAATGCGCAGCTGGTGCCAGAAGCTGGGGTTGATATCAACTGGGGCGGGACGATGGGTTTCAGCGATCATGGTGTTCCTTCACACCTCCGACGATGACACTCATGACGCCCCACAAAAGCAGCCCGACCACCAACGTCGCGAGCACGCCGCGCAGGCGCTTGGGCTGCATGGCTTCGTCTGGCAGGCTGGGCTTGGCGATCACTTCCACAAAAAGCTGCTGCTTGAGCGCCTGCACGCGTGCCTGCTCCAACGCACTTAGCGCGGCGGCAAGCTCTTTTTCAGCAAAGGCCTGGTCGAGCGCCTGGCGTTCATACGGAGATGATTTGCTGGCCAGGGAATTGCTACCACCGGTGATTTTGGCGCTTTGGCGCTCTATTTCTTTCTTCAACTCTTCAATGCCTTTGCGCAACAGCGGTGCCTGCGGGTTTTTAGGCGTATTGGACATGAGCTGGGCGAGCTGGGTTTGCTCGGCAATGAGCGTGTCTTGCAGCTTGGAGACAAGCTGCAATTGCAATGCCGATTCGGCCGCGGGGTTGAACACGCCTTGCTTGTTGCGGTAGGCGGCCATGGCCAAAGAGGCAGCGCGTACTTTGCCCTCGGCGGCGGCCACCTCTAGTTTGTAAAAACGCACCGCATCTTCATTGGCCTGGGTATTGAGACGGTTGACGAGCTTTTGGCCGAGTTCAAGCAAGTTGGCGTTGACGCGCTGGGCATCTTGTGCGGTATAGGCCGTGACCTGCAGCAGGCTGATGTTGGACGCGGCATCGATGTTGACTGTCACCATCTTTTTGTAGTATTCAAACAACTCCTCCACGCTGGAATACGGTGCCAACACCCCGCCGAAACGGTTGAAAGCGTCGATTTGGCCGTCGCTGACCATCTGGCGGTAGTTCAGTGTGCGCTGCATTTCAGCCAAGGCATCACGCGAGAGAATGTAGTCGTGTACCGAATACGCACCCGAGCTGGAATTAGACATCCCGGCAGTGGCCAGCAAAGAGCTGAACCCGCTGGAATTGGACTGCTGCGGGTTGTAGATGATGAAGCTGGATTCGGAAATGTATTGGCCGCTGGCGATAAAGCCGTAATACACACTAGCTAACGCCGTTGGCAACACGACAGTGGCGAGGAAGAGTTTGTTGAAACGACGAAGGGGGTTAAGCATCTGGCAGATTATTTGAATTTGGTGATGGTCAAAGCAGTTGGGCTAAAGCGTCTGCGGCTGCGTGCAACTGGGCTGACTCGTGCATGGCACAGAGAAAGAAGCGCAGGCGGGCGGCTTTTTCTTCAACTGCCGGATAGATGATGGGTTGAGCGTTGATGCCACGCTCGAAAAGCGCGTTGGAGAGTCGCGCAGCCTTGAGCGAAGAACCGACGATCGCCGGAGTGATAGCGTGGCCTTGCGACAAACCGGTGTCGATGCCGCGACTGCGAGCCAAGCTCAGAAACTCCTGACCTACAGCCTGCAAACGAGCAACACGTTGGGGTTCTTCCTGCAAAATGTGTAGCGCCTCCCGTGCCGCAGCGGCTAACACTGGCGATATGCCTACGCTGTAAACAAAGCCCGGGGCGGTGAACTTGAGCAATTCCACCAGCGCCGTGCTGCCAGCGATATAGCCACCACACGAAGCCAATGTTTTGGAGAGTGTGCCCATCCAGATGTCAACGTCGCCCGGACTCACGCCCCAGTGCTCTGCACTGCCGCGCCCGGTGGCACCCAGCACGCCCAGAGCGTGGGCATCATCGACCATCAAAAAGGTTTTGTGTCGCTTTTTCAGCTCAACGAACCGAGGGAGTTCCGGGCTATCACCGTCCATGCTGTAGAGGCCCTCGACGACGATGAGGACCCGCTCAAACTGCCCACGCAGTTGACCTAGCAACGCATCGACCCACTGCCAGTCGTTGTGCGGAAAGCTGCGGCGGTGCGCGCCGCTGAGTTTGACGCCCTCAAGAACGCTGTTGTGAATGAGCTCGTCATGCAGCACCATGTCGCGTGGGCCAAATACAGTGGAGATGGTACTGACATTCGTGGCATGTCCGCTGACGAACACAATGCAGTCTTCGACACCATAAAACTCAGCCAGTTCCTGTTCTAGCTGCCGCTGCACCGGTCGTTCACCGGCAACCAGCCGACTCGCAGAGGGCGAAGTGCCGTAACGCTCCATGGCGCGTTGGGCGGCTTTATTCACCCGAGGATGGCCATTGAGACCCAGGTAGTTGTAGCTCGAAAAGTTGAGGTGTTGACGTGCGCCGATGGTGGTCGTGGCACCAGCCACCGACTCGTGGACCCGAAAAAATGGACTCTGCACCCCAAAGCGCTCAGCGGCGCTCTGGGAGACGAGGAGGCGTTCATAAGCCGGGTGTCGCTCGAAGCGACAGAATTCTTCCGGCACATTCACTGCAACTGAAGTCGCGCGCGCTGGTGCGTCAACCGCCGGGCCTTGACGCGTGCGAAAACGATCGATGAGACTCAGGCGCGCAAGCTTGCCCAAGCCCTGAGCGTTTTTGTTGTCGTTATCGGGTGAATTCATGCGATCAGGCGGGTACCGGCTTGCGCTTTATCTTGCACATGCTCGACCAGGGCTTGCACTTGCGCAGCATCGAAACCGGTTTCGGCGTGCTGAACGACCATGCTTTGCACAAGCTGGACATGGGCTGGGGTATCGCTACTTCCTTCACTGAATAGTCCTGTAAAGACCCGCGCGGCAATGCGCTCGACAGTGGGATTGTCGTTGATCAACATGGACGGCAATGTGACACCAAAGCGCTTTTCCAGGGCCAATCCGAGCTCAACGGCCATGAGGGAGTCGAGCCCGAGGTCGTGCAGGGAACGTGTGTACGGCACAGCGTTGGCGGGCAGGCGCAAGATCGTGGCCACCTCACTGGCGAGCATGTCAGCAATGGTCTGGTGTGCTTGCTCGGGGGTGAGTTGGGCGAGATGCGCTCGCAAGTCGGCATCGACTTCGTCGTCGAGGCTGCTGCCGTGCATGCGCCACAGGTCAGCAAAGCGACGGCTGGAGGCATCGGGCAGGGAGCGACGCAAGGTGGATGCATTGAGCGGCATCACGGCTAGGCCGTTGGTACCCGAAACGATCAGGCGGCCCAAGGCTTGGAGCGCTTGCGCCGATTTCATCGGTGCTTCTCCAAGGCGCGCCTCCAGGGCGTTTAACGCAGCGGCGTTGGTGGTGAGTACGCCGACATCACCAATGGGGCCCCAGGCCACAGCCAGCGCGGGAAGCCCTCGCGCCTGTCGCCAGCGCGCGAAGGCTTCGAGTGCAGCATTTGCAGCCACATAGTTGGCTTGACCAGGGTTTCCAAGCATGACCGTAGCCGATGAATACAGCACAAAAAAGTCCAATGCCATGTCTTGGGTGGCATCGTGCAGGTTTCTTGCACCATCGAGTTTGGTTGTGAGTACTTGGGCAAAGCGGGCGGCACTGAGGTTGGGCAGCAGGGCATCGTCGAGCACCATCGCGGCGTGGATGATGCCGCGCAGTGGTGGCAGGCTTTGGCCCAGCGATGCAAGAGCAGCGCACAGCGCAGCAGCATCGGTGACGTCGCAGGCCAGTACCGTGACTTGGGTGCCTTGTTCGCGCAAGGCTTGCAAAGCCGGTTCCAGGCCGGGGGTATCGAGTCCTCGGCGGCCCAGGAGCACAAGGTGGCAGCCACCCTGCTGGGCAAGCCAATGCGCGGTGGCAAGGCCAAAGCCAGTCAAGCCGCCGGTGACCAGGTAGCTGGCATGGGCATCCAGTCGCAGTTCAGGCTTGGGCTTATTGGTTTGTACCAGTTGAGGTCGCTGACGCAGGTCGATCACCAGTTTGCCGATATGGCGCCCTTGTTGCATGAGGCGAAACGCATCGACGATGGTGTCGGCGACGAACGCGGTGTAGGCCAGCGGGTTGAAGTGACCCTGGGCAAACTGTGCCATGACTTCACCAAAAACCCGTGTGGCGAGGTCGGGGCGCAGTGCCATGAGTTGATCAGCATCGAAACCAAAGTAGCTGATGTTGTTACGGAATGGGCGCAGGCCGATGGTGGTGTCTTCGTAAAAGTCTCGCTTGCCAAGTTCGATGAACCGGCCAAACGCCCGCATTGAGCGCAAATTACGCTCAATCGCCTGGCCTGCCAGTGAGTTCAGCACCACGTCCACGCCCTCGCCGCCCGTTATGGCAAGGATGGCTTGGTCGAAGTCCGGACTGCGAGAGTCGAGCACATGGTCAGCCCCTAACAGGCGCACAAAGGTGCGTTTGTCGGCATTGCCAGCGGTGGCGAACACCTCAGCACCGAGTTGTTTGGCGACCTGAATGGCCGCCAGGCCGACTCCGCCAGCCGCCGCATGAATTAGCACGCGCTCACCCGTTTGCAAATGCGCCAGATGTACCAGTGCGTACCAGACGGTAAAGAACACCGTGGGTACCGTGGCGGCTTGCTCAAAACTCCAGGCTGGAGGTTTGAGTGCCACGGCGCGCTCGGACACAACCACATGGCTGGCCAAACTGGCCCCGGCGAACGCCAGCACGTCATCGCCAGGCTTGAATCCCTTCACGTTGGGTCCGCAGCGAAGCACATGCCCAGCCACCTCCAGACCGAGCGCGGCACCGGCAAAACCTTGTTCCAATGCTTCGTCGCTGAGCAGCCCCATGGCATACATCAGGTCGCGAAAATTCAGGCCTGCGGCGACGGCTTGGATTTCGATCTCATCGCCTTGAGGTGCCCGGCGGGTGGATGCCTGCCAATGCAGGTTGCGCAGTTGACCGGGCAAGGTGAAGTCCAGATGCCACGCGCTGTATTCAGTATCTGGCGCAACCGTGCCCAGTTTGGCACTGACAGTTTTAACGGGTACAGGCAAAAGTGCGCCGAGATCGATTGGGACAACCCGAAGCGCAAAACGACCTTGTGCGGTGAGCATGGTTTCATCCTCGCCGTCGTCGTGGAGCAGGGCATGAGAGATACGTGCTGCCATATCGGACGCGGCAAAGAGGCCCTCAATCGGGACCTGCACGTCGAGCAGGCGCGTGGACAGGTGCGGCGCTTCGTTTCGTAGCACACGAACCATTCCCCACAGTGCGGCAGCTTCGGGGTTGATATTCTTAAGCGCAGGGCCGTCTGCCAGCGCACCACCCTGGGTGAGAAGCCACACCTGAGGGGGATTTTCTAGCGCAGCGGCTTGTATCAGAGTGCCGCGCAAAACGTCCAAGCTCGTCGCCAGCGACTGCGCCTTGGCTTGTGGCGCGGGCAGCGCGGGAAAGATGATGACAGAATCGCAAGCAGCGAAGACATCCACTTGTGGCAAATTAGAGTGCACCAAAATTTCTGCTTGTTGCCCCTCGCGCACCAACGCCAAAACCAGTGCTTCGGCCAGTACTTGCCAAACGGGATCCTGCACGATAAGCACTTGTCGCTGCGGCGCAAGGCCTTCTGGCTCGCTTCTGGATTGCTGGACGGGAGAACATGCCAGCAGGACAAAACTACCCAGCCCGGCAGCACCGGCTTCGGGGTCGGACACACTTTGAACGTTCTGCCAGCCTGCTTCTTGCAACGCTTGCGTCCAGTTATGCGGGGTCATCAGGCTGGATACGGGCCCGTCATCGTGTGCATGCCACCAATCGCGCTGCGCGCCAAACAGCAGATTGCTGGCACGGTCCGGCCAGCGATCGGCGATGATAAGCAGTGCATCCGTTGTCATGCGCTTGGCGAGTTCCGCCAGTGCCGCACCCGGGGCCGGGCAGCTATGTAAGGTGTGGTGCAGCAGTACCAGGTCGAAGCGGTCGGGCATGCCTTCTACGGGGTAGAGTGCGAAAGTGGCCGGATCTATGCGCGTGACAAAGCTATGGATATCGTCGGCCAAACGGGCTTGCAAATGAGCCAATACCGGCTCAGACAAGCGTGCCAGCACAATGTCGGTCCGCTCGGGCGGCAATTCGCCGCGCAACGCATCGAGCAAAATGGTTTCCCCCACAGCGATTTCCAGCACACGCAGGCGGCGGTTTTGTGGCCAGCCTTGTACCAGCGCCCGGATACCCTGCAAACTGGCCTGTTGAGCGGCGGTGTACCAGGGCGCGTCGGGCGCGAGCGCACCAGCATCTGGTGCGGGTTCGTCAGCGTTTTCATCGGACGAGACCAGTTCGAGCAAGCCTTCGCCCACGCGCGCCATCCGTAACAGTTCGGGCCAGGCTTGTGGGCACTCGATCAATGCGGATTGCCAGATTGCGTCGGTCTGAGGGAGCGCGCCAGCGTGCACTTGCCACCCATCGGTGTGGCTTTGTAACACGCCTTCTTCCTGCAGCAGGGCGATGCACCAGTGCCAAAGCGGGTGAGATTCACGCACGCGGGCCAAAGTGGCGGCTTCAACCATGCCATCGGGGTTGACCAAGCTGAGCAGGGCATCGCGCGCGAAAGCGGCGGGCAAGGCATCCACCAGAGGGGCAAGTTCCTCTGCATAACTTTTGAGTTCGGCAAGTTTCACGTCTCCGAAGCCGTGTTCGATAGCTTTGGCAATCTCGGACGTGGTGGGCACCAGCGCAGCGCCAGTCGGGTCACCTTCCAGTGGAACGAGCTGAGCGCGCGTGGCCCAGGCTTGCGGCAAGGCGTGCTGCGCGTTGAGCGCCGCAGCACGAAAACGCACGCCCCGAACTTCGGCAAGAACCCGGCACTGAGCGTCGAGTATTTCAAAGTCAACCAGCAAAGAGCGCGGGCTGCGGCGCACCAGGCGTGCGCGCAGGTGGGTGGCTAGAGAGCCTGCTTCAGCCTGCCGCACGGCCACATGCTCCATGCCCACGGGAAGAAACGCCATGGGACGGGCGGCGGTGGCGAGCGCGGCTTCGAACCAGCCGAAAGTGGCCTGAAAGCATTGATCAAGCACAGCCGGATGTATCACATAGCCCTGTGCCGGTATTGAGCCTTCGGGCCAGACCAGATCCGACTGCAGTGTTTCGGATGCCACTCGCAATGTATGCAAACCGCGAAAGGCAGGGCCATAGTCCAAGCCGAGTGCGCTGGCTATGGCGTAGATGCGCGCACCGTCGAGCGTGGTTGCGGTCTCTGGGGGCGCTGGAATTTGGGGCGGCACAGGATTGACGGCAACTTGGCCAGTACGCACTTGGCAGCGTGCGTGCAAGGCCCAGGTGTCTTGGCTCAGGCGCCTGCGGCCTTCGATGCGCACACGACCATCCGCAGGGTTGAGGATGACGCGCAGCGTGTTGGCGTGCTCACCGTCGAATACGACGGGACTGAGGATTTCCAAGTGATCGACGATGCGCTCTGGCGCATCCTGAAACCATTCCCGCGACGCAGCCAGTGCCATTTCAAGATAAGCCGCACCGGGCAGGATGACAACCTGCCCCACCTTGTGATCGGCAAGCCAAGGAAGTTTGGCCGTATCAAGATGGTTCTCCCAAGCGGCGGGCAGTTCTTTAAGTCTGTAGCCAAGCAAGGGATGGACGATGTGCCGATCCATTAACGCATAGCTCTCACTGGTGTTGGTGTACCAGTGACGCGTACGTTGCCACGGATAGTTGGGCAGTTGAACCTGCCGCCAGGTATCGTCAGCATGGAAATAGCTGCTGGCGTTCACTGGTATGCCGAGCAAGGCAATACGCAAAGCTGCACCCACAATGGTTGGCAGATCGTCAGTATTGCGACGGGCAGTGGCTACGGTGTGGCCGACATCTTTGTCGGCCTGCAGCGCTTCGTCAATGTAACGCCGCAAAATGGCATTGGGCCCGATTTCAAGGAACACGCCGTAGCCATCTGCGGCCATACGAGAAATGGTGGGGCCAAACTGCACGGGTTCGCGCACATTGCGCCACCAGTAGTCAGCATCGAGCGCTTGTACTGCATGCGGCGCTCCGGTGACAGTGGAGTAGAACGTGCTATCTGTAGTGGGAGCGCAGCAAAGGTCGGTGAGACCCTCTACCAATCCCTCGCGAATCGGATCCATCAAGCGACTGTGAAAGGCATAGTCCAGATCGAGCTCGCGATAGAACGTCGACTGAGGGAATAAGGCATCGCGCAACACATCAAGCGCGGCTTTGGATCCACTGACGGTGACACTGCGTGGGCTGTTGATCGCAGCGACCTCCAGTTTGTCTTCGAGATTCAGGCGTACGAGGGTCTCGCGCATCGCATCCACACCCAGTCCCACTGCCGCCATGCGTCCCGTGCCGTAGGTAAGCGCCTGGGCTTTGCTGCGCGCAACAATCACTCGAGCGGCAGCATCTAGGTCGAGGGCACCAACGGCCCAGGCGGCGGCGATCTCACCCACGCTGTGACCACAAGCCCCATTGGACGATATGCCCAGGCTGCGCAGAAGTTCGGTCATGGCCACCTGAATGGCGAACAGTGCGGGTTGTGCCAGCGCGGTGTCTGCCATATCAGCCGGATCGTCACTAGCTAGAACCTGCAGAACATCAGGCCCCCCATGGCGAGTCACGGCGGCTGTGGCTTGTTCGAGTGCATGTCGAAAAACGGCAGAAGTTTCAATGAGCTTGCGGCCCATGCCGACCCACTGTGCGCCATTACCGTTATAGACGAAAGCGAGCTTGCCGACTTCGGTTACCGCGTTCACTTGCAAAATTTCAGGCGGGTTTTCGCCCTCGGCGAAAAGTCGCAAGGTATCTAAAGCGTTGGGGGCATGCAAGTCGGGCAGAGCCATGCGAACATCCAACCAATCGCGTCCCTGCCATACGGCTTGGGCAATGCGCTCACGGATTGTCGTGTCGGCATCAGTCAACAGCGGCAGGTAACGCGCCGCAAGCTCACGCAAGGCAGCGTCATCCTTGGCTGAGAGGACCAGGGGCAGAGGTGTTTCGCCTAGAGTTTGAGCAGTGGGCCGCGTTGATGGTTGCGCTGTTCGCGCCGAAATGATCGACTGCACTTCGGGTCGATGCTCTTCGAGTATGACGTGGGCATTGACACCGCCAAAACCGAAAGAATTGATGCCGACTCGCAGGGGTCGGTCTTGCGCATGAAGCGCCACGGGCTCGCGTGCCACGCGCAAGTGCAGTGCATCAAAATCAATGTTGGGGTTGAGCTTTTCAGCATGGATCGACGGCGGTACGGTGCGATGTTGCAGCGTGAGCAGCGCCTTGAGCAATCCCCCCATGCCCGAGGCAGGTTCCATATGGCCGAGATTGCTTTTGACCGATCCTATCGGCAGCGGTTGCGACCGGTTTCCGCTCGCACCATAGGCACGGCTAATGGCACGGGCTTCAATAGGGTCGCCGATGCGGGTGCCCGTGCCGTGCGCCTCTATGTAGTCAATGCCTTCAGGCATCAGTCTTGCGCTGTGCAGAACCTGTTGCATCAACTCGGCCTGTGCGTCAGCACTGGGAATAGTGAGCCCGCTTTTACGTGCACCATCGGAATTGACGCCACTGGCACAAATCACACCCCAAATCAGATCACCGTCTTGCTCGGCCTGGTGCATTGGCTTAAGCAGCAGCATCGCCGCACCTTCAGCACGTACGTAGCCATCGCCTCCATCGGCAAAGGCACGACAGCGGCCTTGAGCTGAGAGCATTGATGCCTTGGTGAAACCAACGAAAGGGTACGGATGGAGCAATAAATTGACTCCACCGACCAAGGCCATTGACGTTTGGCCCGAGGCTAATGCTGCGCAGGCCTGATGCAGCGCGACGAGCGAGGACGAACAGGCCGTGTCGATGGCCATACTCGGGCCTCGAAGGTCGAAGGTGTAGGACAGGCGGTTGGCTGCAATGCTCAGGGTGTTCCCGGTCATCGAATGCGCAGCCATACTGGGCAAGTCGTCCAGCAACCGCATACCATAGTCCAAGCCGGAAATACCTACAAACACACCGCAATCGCTGCCCGCCAGTGTTGAAGGCTTGACTTTTGCGTTTTCAAGCGCCTCCCATGTCAATTCCAGCAGCAGGCGTTGTTGCGGATCGAGAAGCTCGGCCTCACGCGGTGAGATGCCGAAAAAACCGGCATCGAATTCGTCTATGCGCGACAGCACACCCGCCGAGAACGTGATACTGCGTCCCGGTTCGCTGCGTTTGGGGTGATCAAGACCTTTGACCGCCCAGCGCGAGGCATCGATCTCAGTGACAAGATCCGCCCCTTCCATCAGCGCTTTCCAGAAGGATGGCAAATCTGACAGATCACCAGGAAAGCGCAGGGCAACACCGACAATCGCAATTGTTTGCCGGAATTCTGAAAGTTGCCATTTCTCTGAAATACCCACTCCCAAAAACCAGTCTTTCTTTTTGTCAATTTTGATTTACATTTTACCCAACTTATACGGTTCAACGCTTTATCAGATTCAATTTTTATTGGGACCATTTGCGCATGTACCATTCATGCCATAAAACACGCCATATCTTCGACCGCAGACCATCTTTTGACTTATGGCTCACATTCTCCTGGTCGGTAAAGGTGGGTTTGGTGACATGATTCCGCTACTTGCAGTGGCCAATGCCATGCAAGAACGGGGCCACAACATCCGTATCGCTGCAGAGGAGCATCACCGCTCGGCTTGCGCAGCCATCGGAGTCCAACTGGAGCTTATGCCTGCCAACCTGCGGTCGCGATCGGCATTGGACGACGGCGAGAATGCGCAAAGTTTGCGGGCACGTCTAAAGTCCACCCTCAACCCCGGACAGGTTGAAGCCGAACTGGAGGCTTTGTTGCCATTGGTTCGCCAGTCAGATCTGGTCATCGGCAACCAGCTCGCTTATGCAGGTGCATTGGCTTGTCGAATCGTTGGTCGACGTTGGGTATTCTCGGTAGCTTCACCGCTTGCAATCCCGTCCGTTCATGACGCCCCTTTTTGGCCCTTTCTGCACACTTGGCAAAGACGTGCTCAGAGCGTCGGATTGTCGCAACGCGGGTTTTTGCCGTTGGCCAGACTGGCAACTCGAATGATGATGCGGTCCCAAGTTCGCCTTTATCGAAAGCTTGGTGTGAGCCTGCGTGGGCACCCACGCTTTGAGGGCATGTACTCGACCGAACTGAATCTTATGATGACATCGCCCATGCTGGCACCAGTGCAGACAGACTGGCCTGCCAATACCATGTCAACGGGATTTGCCTGGTTCGACCCTCCGTTTCTCGGCGGGGATGATCAGGAGCAAACCATTGTCGTGTTTGCGAATGCAGGTCCTCCCCCCATCGTCTTTGCACCCGGTGGAAGCACTCGCTGCGACCCGGGAGAGTTTTTTCAGCAAAGCGTGATGGCTGCCCGCTTGCTTGGTCGGAGGGCCATCGTCGTTGCGGCCAAGAAATTCCACACTCAATTTGAGTCGCACCCTGATATCTTGGTAACGGGCTACTTCCCTTATGCCCGCCTGTTTAACCTAGCCGCAGTGGTGGTGCATTCGGCAGGAATTGGCGCTTTAGGCTGGGCGGCGCGGTACGGCGTGCCATCCTTGCTTGTGCCATCCGAATGGGATCAGTTTGACAACGCGCGACGTGCCGAGCGCATTGGGCTGGGACGGGTGATGGACATCACTGACTATGCCGGGCCGAATATCGCCAATGCCATCACCATGCTTGAAAACGACGCTGAAGTCCGAGCAGGTTTGACGCGCATGATGCCGATTCTTGCCCAAGAGGACGGCGCTCGTCTGGCTTGTGAAGCCGTGGAGAAACTACTCAAGGTTAAATAAGCCTCAATGAATAACCCCAAATGACTGCAGCGTCTGGAAGGGATACACGACGGAACCCACAACGTTAAGCACTTTTTGCAGGTCGGCGGCAGGGGCATTGGAAACATAGATCAAGTCTTTGTTTTCCACAGGAAACGATTGCGCGGCGAAAAAAATTGCGGGATCTCGCAGATTGAACTGAAAAATCGTGGGCACTTTGCCCTCAATGAGCGTTGTTGGCTTTTCTGGCCAGGTCAGAGCATCTGGTGGCACGAGTCGAAATACAAATACGCCTGCCGGGTTGGATCGGTTGTCATCCAGGCCACCGATGCGGGCTAAGGCTTGGGCCAGATTGATGCCGTTGGCTTCGAAATCAACTTCACTGTTGCGACCAACCGCGCCCAGTGCGGTAAAACTCAGCGGCTGATACAGAGCGGTCACGACATCACCAGCTTGCAGGTCAATATTGTCCTGTGGATTGCGCAATATGGCCTCCAATGGGAGCGTCATGGTGCGCCCGCTGCGTGAAATCTGAACGGTTGATTTTTCAACCGGCTTGGTCACTCCACCCGCCAAGGCAATCGCACGAAGAAGTTTGACTCCGCCGGGGGCTATCGGCACTTCCAGACTGTTCTGTACGTTGCCGACTATGGTGACGTTCTGGGTGTTGTTTCGCACCAACCGAACGATAACTTGTGGATGATTGGCGATGCCTTGCAACCGGGAGGTGGTCTGGGTCTCAATTTCGGACAGAGTCTTGCCATTTACAGCGATTTTCCCCGCGAAGGGAACAACTACTGTGCCGGTGTTACCGACAATTTGCTCAGGCAATACCAATGTACCCGTGCCACTGGTGGCCGTTGCGGAGCCATTCAGCGCTTGAGGCGTGAACAGCATCGCCGGTGGGGCTTCCCATATGAAAATCTGAATCACATCACCCGAGCCGACGTGGTATTCAGTGAGTTTGGGTTCAGTAAAGAAATTAGCGAATTGCCGCGCTTCACTCTCTTTTTTCA
The DNA here is from genome assembly GCA_903905735.1 of uncultured beta proteobacterium. Classification (GTDB taxonomy): domain Bacteria; phylum Pseudomonadota; class Gammaproteobacteria; order Burkholderiales; family Burkholderiaceae_C; genus Rhodoferax. The sequence goes on along the minus strand of CAIVHU010000022.1, from coordinate 708 downwards.
AGGTGCTGGCAATGCCGTAGTTGACATCAATGAGTTGAATTCCGCGAAGTGATGCAGTTTGCGGAGCCTCGGTAATCGACGTGGTCCGTGGACCAGCACCCGCAACAAAATTGGCGCATCCACTCAATACGGACAACCCAAACAATAGGCAAGCTGTGAACAGAAGGCGCTTTTTCTTAATGACGAGGGACATAAGGGTTGGCAGGGTGAGCATTGGCATACAAAAAACTCTACAACGGAGCGAACGCCTTGCTTGCAAGACACCGCGCGAAATCCGATTGACGCAGAATGTTGATGAAGTGTAGCGGGTTGTTATCAAGCTGCCAGACTCGAACTGGCCCCAAAGGGCTGGAGGGTTTGTCAGTGCGACAGTGGACGTGCAGCGTGTGCGGCACAGCGCATGACCGGGACACGAAAGCGGCCAAGAATATTCTTGAGCGTGGGCTGCTGGAGTCGGAGAAAGAGTTTTCCATGGCGGCGGAGGTGCAGACTTGGGGTTTTGCCAAAACCAATGTAGCCGCAGTGAATGAGGGTTCGCAAGAATCCGGGGCCAGACATGACCCTCTGCTAGTGTTTAATTGCGTAAATTAACAATTGTATTTCTGAGTTGTGCACCTCGAACCTCACGTTTCCTCCAAACAAACGGCGCGGCTGTTTTGTTGTAGCTGGTTACAAACGCCTCGATGGCTTGTGTCAGTTGCTCGGTGC
>CAIVHU010000021.1 GCA_903905735.1 uncultured beta proteobacterium | reverse complement strand
CTGCGCATGCCCGAGCCGCAGATTTTGGACAAGGTCACCGCGCCCGCGCTGATCGGCAGGCCGGCCTTGAGCGCCGCCTGACGCGCCGGGGCCTGCCCCTGGCCCGCCGACAAGACGTTGCCAAACAGCACTTCATCAACCGCCTCAGGCGCAATGCCGGCGCGCGCGACGGCGGCACGGATGGCGGCTGCGCCCAGGTCGTGCGCGGCCAGCGCGGAAAAGTCGCCCTGGAAGCTGCCCATGGGGGTGCGGGCGGCGCTGACGATCACTATTGATTCTGTCATGGTTCAATCCTTTTATATACAAAATATGCCTCTAGCCCTTATTCATTAAGCGCTAGCAGCTATGAAAAACAAAGTCAATCAAATCGATCCCGGCAGCTCCGACGGGGCGGCATCCGGGTGGAAACGCTTGCTCTGGTCGTACGGAAACACATCAAACATGTGGCCAGCCAGAATGCGGTCCTTGTTTTTTTGCCAGAACGCCGCGTCGAGCAGGTTGGCGTGGTGCTTCATGAACACGCCGCGTACCGCCGGGTTGCCGAGCAAAAACGGGCCAAACGTCTCGGGGAACACGTCCTTGGGCCCGACCGTGTACCAGACTTCGCCCGACATCTCGTCTTCTTCGCAGCGCGCTTTGGGCACCTTGCGGAAGTTGCAGTCGGTGATGTATTCGATCTCGTCGTAGTCGTAAAACACCACCTTGCCGTGGCGCGTGATGCCGAAGTTTTTCCACAACATATCGCCGGGGAAGATGTTGGCCGCGATCAGGTCTTTGAGGGCGTTGCCGTATTCGATGACACCGCGCTCCAGATGCTCGCGGGCGCGCAGCGCCTTGGGGCTGGTGTTGGTGGCATCAGCCCCACCCGCATCAAAGGCCTCTTGCAGGTAGATGTTGAGCGGAATCATGCGCCGCTCGATGTAGCAGTGTTTGAGGATGACTTCCAACTGGCCGTCACCACCACGGTCGCTGATCTCCAACTGGCTGGGGGCGAACTTCTCAATCTCGGCAATCAACTCGTCGGTAAAGCGGCTGCGCGGGAAAGCCACGCCGCTGTATTCAAGCGTGTCGGCCATGCGTCCCACGCGATCGTGCTGCTTGACCAGCAGGTACTTGCCCTTGATCTGCTCGCGGCTGGTGTCCTTGGGTGGCGGGTAAAAGTCCTTGATGACCTTGAACACATACGGAAAACTGGGCAAGTCAAACACCAGCATGACCATGCCTTTGATGCCGGGCGCAATGCGGAACTGGTCGGTGGAGTGGCGCAGGTGGTACAAAAAGTCGCGGTAAAACAGCGTTTTGCCCTGCTTGCCCAGACCGAGCGCGTTGTACAACTCGTTGCGCGGCTTGCGCGGCATCATGCTGCGCAAAAACTGCACGTAGGCGCTGGGAATGTCCATGTCCACCATGAAATAGGCACGCGCAAAGCTGAACAGCACGTGCATGTCGTCCTCGCCATGCAGCACGGCATCGATGCACAGGTGGGTTTCCGCCTTGTTGTACAGAATGGGCAGGGCAAAGGGCGACTCATTGAAGCCATTGATCATCTTGCCGACGATGTAAGCCCCCTTGTTGCGGTAAAACAGGCTGGTCAGCACCTGGATCTGGAAGTTGGCGTGGACCTTGACGTGATCCAGCATCGGCTTGATTACGCTAGTGACCAGGGCGGTGTCACGCGGCAGGTCTTCAAACTCGCGGTGCAGACCAAAGTCCTGCACGATCTGCTGCAGCGCCTCGCGCAGGGTGTCGCGCGTCGGGTAGTAGGCGCGGTAGGTAGGCAGCGATTCGGCCGCGCTGTTTTCGATGTACTCGGTGCTGACGGCCGGGCGGAAAAAGATGAAGCTGTTCTGGAAATAACTGCGGTGCAGGATTTTGGTGGTGACCGAGTTGAAAAATGTCTCGGCCAGCTCGGGCTGGTGGTGGTCCACTAGCAGGCCAATGTAGTGAAGCTTGACCTGCTGCCAGATCTCCATCGGCTGCTCGCCAGCTTCAAACTCGCGCTCCAGGCGGGTGGAACATTCGCGCACACGCAGGTCATAAAACTCGATGCGCTCACGCTGGGCCCGCTGCTGGGCGGGCCAGTCGGCGGTTTCAAAGCGGTGTTTGGCACGGGCTGATTCGGTACGAAACAACCGGTAATGGCGGTTGAAGCCGTCCATCATGGCCTTGGCAATCTCATATGCCATGCGGGAATCGAGGCGGGCGGGGAACATCAGGCGAAGTCAGGTCAGGGTGTCGGTCAAACCGGGGCCGTGCCACCCAAATCACGCGGGTAGCGTTTGAAGGCATTGCTGAAAATGCCCATCACCTCGTGGCTGCCCTGCATGGTGACACCCAGGTCGTTGACCAGGCCGTCTTTCAGGCCGTAACACCAGCCATGCACCGCCACTTTTTGACCGCGCGCCCAGGCGTCCTGCAAGACGTTGGTGAGTGCCACATTGCCGACCTGCTCAATCACGTTCATCTCGCACAGCACGTCCTCCTGCTCGGGCACGCTCAGGTGATCGAGCCGCAGGCGGTGGCGCATCTTCACGTCGTGCACATGGCGCAGCCAGTTGTCGGCCAGACCGACGCGCGTGCCGCGCAAGGTCGTCAGCACGCCACCACAACCGTAATGCCCGACCACCATGATGTGTTCGACCTTGAGAACATCGACCGCAAACTGGATGACCGACAGCGCATTCAGGTCCGAGTGCACCACCACATTGGCAATATTGCGGTGCACAAACACCTCGCCAGGATCGAGCCCGGTGATCTCATTGGCCGGCACGCGGCTGTCGGCGCAGCCGATCCACAGGTATTTGGGGGCCTGCTGCTGCGCCAGCGTGTTGAAAAATCCGGGACGGGTCTGCTCCATGCGGGCAGCCCAGGTCTGGTTGTTGTCAAGAAGGTGTTGAAGTGTTGAAGTCATGAATGTATTTTGCCTTGCCGCCCTGGCGCGCGCCGCCTGTTTGCGGCTGCACCCTGGCACCTGCAGGGGTGTCTGCGGCTAACAAGTCTCGGCAAATAGCTCCCGCCCAATCAACATGCGGCGGATTTCACTGGTACCTGCACCAATTTCGTACAGCTTGGCATCGCGCCACAAGCGGCCCAGCGGGTACTCGTTGATGTAGCCGTTGCCACCAAAAATCTGCACCCCCTCGCCGGCCATCCATGTGGCTTTTTCGGCGCACCAGAGGATCACCGAGGCGCAGTCCTTGCGCACCTGGCGCACATGATCCAACCCGAGCATGTCGAGATTTTTCGCCACGGTGTAGGCGAAAGAGCGCCCGGCCTGCAGCACGGTGTACATGTCGGCCACCTTGCCCTGGATGAGCTGGAATTCACCGATGCTCTGGCCAAACTGCTTGCGGTCGTGGATGTACGGCACCACGTTGTCCATGACCGACTGCATGATGCCCAGCGGGCCACCGGTGAGCACCGCGCGTTCGTAGTCCAGGCCACTCATGAGCACTTTGGCACCCATGTTCAGGCCGCCCAGGATGTGCGATTCGGGCACTTCCACGTTGTTGAACACCAGTTCACCGGTATGGCTGCCGCGCATGCCGAGCTTGTCGAGCTTTTGCGCGACGCTGAAGCCTAGCATACCTTTTTCGATCAGAAACGCGGTCACGCCGCGCGCACCCAGTTCGGGCTCGGTCTTGGCATACACCACCAGGGTGTCGGCATCCGGACCGTTGGTGATCCACATCTTGCTGCCGTTGAGCAGGTAGTAGCCGCCTTTGTCCTGCGCCTTGAGTTTCATGCTGATCACGTCGCTACCCGCACCGGGTTCACTCATGGCCAGCGCACCGACGTGTTGGCCGCTGATGAGTTTGGGCAGGTATTTGGCGCGCTGGGCGTCGGTGCCGTTGCGTTTGATCTGGTTCACGCACAGGTTGCTGTGCGCGCCGTAACTCAGGCCCACCGAGGCGCTGGCGCGGCTGATTTCTTCCATCGCGATCATGTGCGCCAGGTAACCCATGTTGGCACCGCCATATTCCTCACTCACGGTGATGCCCAGCACGCCCAGGCTGCCCATCTTTTCCCACAGGTCCATCGGGAACTGGTCGCTGCGGTCAATCTCGGCCGCGCGCGGGGCGATCTCGGCTTGGGCAAAGTCGCGCACCGCGTCGCGCAGCGCGTCGATGTCTTCACCGAGTTGAAAGTTGAGTCCGGGCAGGTCGTTCATGGTGTGTTGTCTCCTATTTAAAAAATTTTGTTGGCTGGGCGCAGCGCAGGTGCGGTACGGTCCAGCCTGGTCAGTTAGTAAGTCTTGTGGACCGGCATGATGGTTTGCTGCAGCACGGCGCAGACGGTCTCGCGGCCGTCTTCGGCGATGTGCGTCACCTCGGCGCTGGTGATGATGACGCGTTTGCCCGCCTTCACGACCCGGCCGATGGCACGCAATTCGCCGCCCTGGCAACTGGCCAGGAAGTTGATTTTGTATTCGACAGTGACCACCTCGGAGTCTGCGGCGGCTTTGGTCAACGCGGCGTAACCAGCAGCAATGTCGGCCAGCGCGCCGATGGCCCCACCATGAAACGCGCCCTGCTGCTGGGTGACTTTGTCGGAATACGGCAGGCCAATGACACACTCCCCCGCGCCCACGTGCACCAAGCGGGCACCCCAGTGCTGCATCAGGCCCTGGCGCTCAAAGCTGCGCAACACACGCTCTTGACATGTCTCGGTGTGGTGAGAGCTAGGGGTCAAGGTCATATCAACCCTGCGCCTCGCGCGACAGGTCTGCGGGCATGCCGGGCACATCTTCAACTGGAGCAGCAGTCGTCTGCCCCGTGGCGCGCGGCTTCGCAGCTGGTTGGCGCAGCGCCTTGGCCAGCAAGGCTTTTGCCTCACGCTGGTGCACTTTGAGCTCGTCCATGGTGGCCTGCAAGTCCATCATTTGTGCGTCCAGCTGCTGCTGGTGGAGGGCCAGCACCTGCAAAAACTTTTCCAGCTGCGCTGCGGTGTCGCGTGGGCTGTCGTACATGTCGATGATCTCCTTGGCCTCGGTCAGAGACAGGCCCAGGCGTTTGGCGCGCAATGTGAGTTTGAGGCGGGTGCGGTCACGCCCACTGTAGATGCGGTTGCGCCCACCGGGGCCGCTACGCTCGGGCTGCAGCAAGCCCATGTCTTCATAAAAACGCATGGCCCGGGTGGTCAGGTCAAACTCTTTGGCCAGGTCGCTGATGCTGTAGTTTTGAGGCATGGGGTGCAGCAAAGTGATTGACGTTAACGTAAACGTCAATTATGCCGTGATTGGGACGACTGTGATTACGTTGATAACCGCCCGACCTGCGCCGAGTCAAGGGAACAGCCCTGAGCTTGCGCTAGGATGATGGACTTCTCGCGGAGACTTCAGACCATGACATTGAGACAGCGCTTTACCGATGACCAAATTGAACATGTCATTGAACAAGGCATGATTTACATGTGTGCCTGCCCGGCACAGGTGGCGCAGGCGATGCGTTCCCTGCGCGGACTGTACGACTACCAGCAAAGCTGCCTGATCACCGAAGGCAATGATGCCCGCGTGCATGCGGCCATTGCCAAAGCCACCCAGGCAGCGCATGCCATCATGGAAGACTGCATGCAAGAGGTGTTAACCATCGAGCAATGGGACCCCGTCACACTCGACATGCCCGCCAACCTGCGCCAGCGGCAACTGGACGAGCTTTGAAAGCCAGGTTGCAACAGCGGTTCAATCCCAGCGCGGCACCGCCTCGCTTTTGAGCTGCGCGCGCTGCTCGGCATAGTCGGGCACCACGGTGCGCACTGTGTCCCAGAAGCGCGGGCTGTGGTCCATGACCCGCAGATGGCTGAGTTCATGCGCCACCACATAGTCCAGCACCGACATCCTGAAATGCACCAGTCGCCAGTTCAGGCGGATGCTGCCGTCGTTCTTGGCGCTGCCCCAGCGCGTACCGGCGTTGCTCAGCGCGAGCTTTTTCCACTGCACGCCCACCAGCGGCCCAAAGTGGTCCAGGCGCTGCGTAAACAGCTCTCGGGCTTGACGCATCAACCAGGCTTGCACCCGGTCACGCATCTGCTGCGGCGTGGCGGTGCGCGGCAGGCTGATGCGCAGTTCCAACGTCACACCGGGCGCCTCCAAGGCCGCCACTTTGCTGATGCTCACTTCGGTTGGTTCGGTCGCGTCGGACCAGGCCAATAAAGCGGCACCGCCTGCGCCAAAGCGGTGCTCCGGGTCCAAGCGGATGGTCAGGGTCTGCCCCAAAAAGGGCAAAGTCGCGCCGTCCTGCCAGACGATCACCTGATCAGCCAGTCGGGCGTGGCGCTCGCGGCTCTCTTGCAGCTTGCGCAAAATCCAGTCGGCCTTGGCTTGCAGCGCGGCGTCCACATCGCGCAGCGTGACCCACTTGGGCGCGCGCACCGCCAGACCGTCGGGCCCGACGCTGAAGCCGATGCTGCGCCGCTGGCCCCGGTTGAAGGCATAGGCCACCCGCGTATGCCCCAGCAGCACCTCACGGTTGGCTTGCGGGTGCGCAAAGTCCGCTGCTTTTTTAGGAGCTACCTGCGCTTTATCGACGGGGGCTACAGCCTGATTTGACTCAAAAAGATCGAGCGTGAAACGCAGCAGGGGAAACATCTGTTGAAGCCCGCCGATGCGTTAGCGATACGCCTCAGGGTCGATGCGGCGCATTTCGGCCTCGATCCAGACCTGTGCTTCGCGCATCAGCGCTTTCGGGTCGCGCCCGGTGCTGTCGATGGGCGCGCCAATCGACACCCGCACCACACCCGCGTGCTTGACAAAGCCTTCCTTGGGCCAGCAACGTGCCGTGGCCACCGCGATGGGCACCACCGGCGCACCACTTTCCACCGCCAGGCGCGTACCCGCCGTCTGGTAAGTGCCCGCCTGACCACGCGGGATACGGGTGCCCTCGGGGAACATGATGACCCAGTTGCCCTGGGCCAGCAGGCGCTTGCCCTGGTCAATGACGTGCTTCATGGCCGCAGCGCGCGACTCGCGGTCGATGTGGATCATGTCCAGCCGCGCCATCGACCAGCCAAAAAACGGAATTCTGAGCAGCTCACGTTTGAACACAAACGCCAGCGGGTGCGACATGATCGTCGGCAGCCACAGCGTCTCCAGCGTCGATTGGTGTTTGGACAGCAGCACGGCCGCGCTGGCTTTGCCCAGGGGCAGATTCTCTATGCCCTGCACGTCCATGCGCACGCCCAAAATCACCCGCGTGCCCCACATCACCACCCGAAACCAGTTCACCGCCACCCACCAGGTGGTGGTGCGCGAGGCAAACAGCGACACACTCAGCACCGCCAGCGTCCAGGGGATGACGGTGATGGCCATCCACAGTAGATGCAGCACCGACCGGATCCACGCCGTCATAGGCTTTTCAGGGCTGCAGCCCTTATGGCTACGTTAGTAATAGCTATCAATTCAATACCAATCGGCCTACTGCTGACCCAGCGTGTTACCCGCATCAATTGGCCTCGGTGTCGTGCGCCAACAGGTCATCCACAAACGCTGCCAGGTCGGCATGCACCTGCGTTTGCGGCGGAAAGGTGTCGGGCAGGCTGCGGCCTTTGTACGCCTCGCCCTTGCCGGTGAGCACCAGATGCGGCTCGCAGCCCACGGCCACAGCAGCCACGAGGTCACGTGCCGAGTCACCCACGGCAGGCACACCTTTGAGGTGCGCACCGTAGCGCTCGGCGATTTGCTCGAACAGGCCCGATGCCGGCTTGCGGCAGCTACAGGCCTCGTCCGGCGCATGCGGGCAATAAAACACCGCGTCGATACGACCACCCACGTCAGCGAGCTGCTGGTGCATCTTGGTGTGGATGTCGTTGAGCTCCGACACCTCAAACAGCCCGCGTCCCAGGCCCGACTGGTTGGAGGCCACCACCACATGCCAACCGGCATGGTTGAGCCGGGCAATGGCTTCGAGCGCGCCAGGCAGCGGCTGCCACTCGTCAGCTGATTTGATGTAGTCCAGGCTATCGACGTTGATGGTGCCATCGCGGTCCAGAATGACCAGTTTGTGGGGTGTCATGGTGTGCTCCGCCTTGTCAAAGTCAAGCCGCCAGCCGCGACAGGTCTGCCACCTGGTTCATCGCCTGGTGCAGGGTTTTGAGCAGGCCCAGGCGGTTCAGACGCAAATCGAGTGCCTCGGCGTTGACCATCACGTCTTCAAAAAACGCATCCACCGGCACACGCAGCGCCGCCAGGGTTTGCAAGGATGCGGCGTAGTCACCGGCCTCAAACTGGGTCTGCGCGCGCGGCGCGATGTCTTGCATGGCGGCGTACAAAGCGATTTCTGCGGGTTCCTGCAAGAGCAGTTCACTCACATGCGCATCGGCCACCGCAGCCGCATCGGCTTTTTTCAGGATGTTGCTGATGCGCTTGTTGGCGGCGGCCAGCGCGGGGGCTTCGGGCAGGGCGGTGAAGGCGCGCACCGCCGCCAGGCGTTTGGGCACGTCACCCAGACGCTGCGGTTTGAGGGCCAGCACGGCATCGACCTCCAGCGCGCTGTAACCCTGCTCACGCAGCAAACCGGCCAGGCGGTCAAAGATGAAGTCCCGCAACCTAGCTTCGTTATATCCAAATTCCATTTGTTCCGTTTCAGGCAACATTTCAATCAGAAGATCGAATGCCCTCGAGGTTCTACCAATAATTGTGTCCAGATTCAATTGAATATCCAACTCAATCAGCATACGGATCACACCCAGCGCGTGGCGGCGCAGCGCAAACGGGTCTTTGTCGCCGGTAGGCAGATTGCCAATGCCAAACAGGCCGACCAGCGTTTCGAGCTTGTCGGCCAGCGCCACCACCACGCCGGTCAGGTTGCGCGGCAACTCGTCACCGGCAAAACGTGGTTTGTAATGGTCTTCAATGGCCTGCGCCACCTCGGTGCTCAAGCCGTCATTGAGCGCGTAATAGCCGCCCATGATCCCCTGCAGCTCGGGGAATTCACCCACCATGTCGGTCAGCAGATCAGTCTTGGCCAGGCGTGCGGCGGTGTCGGCCCTTTGTACCAGACCGTGCGGGTCAGACACCGCGCATGCTGGTTCCAGCAGTTGCGCAATGGCGCGTGCGATGTCGCACACCCGGCCCATGCGCTCGCCCTGCGTGCCGAGTTTGTTGTGGTAGACCACCTTGTCGAGCCCGGCCACACGCGATGCCAGCGATTTCTTGCGGTCCTGGTCAAAGAAGAATTCGGCATCTGCCAGCCGCGGGCGCACCACCCGCTCGTTGCCACCGACGACAAAACTTGCATCTTCGGGCGAGATGTTGCTGACCACGAGAAACTGGTTGGTGAGCTTGCCTGAGGCATCGAGCAGCGGAAAGTACTTCTGATTGGCCTTCATGGTCAGGATCAGGCACTCTTGCGGCACATCCAGAAACTGCGGCTCAAACTCACACACCAGCACGTTGGGGCGCTCGACCAGCGCCGTGACCTCGTCCAGCAACGCTTCATCTTCAATAGCGCGTACCCCATGTCCTAATTGGGCTGCAGCCTGATTGAGCTGTTGAACGATGGCCGCACGACGATCTGCAAAACTGGCGATCACGGCACCGTCCGCCAGCAGGGTCTGGGCGTAGCTGTCGGCATCGGGCACGACCACGGGCGACTTGGCGGCCTCAAAACGGTGTCCCTGTGTGGTGTTGCCCGAAGTCAGGCCCAACACCTTGACCGGCACCACGGTGTCACCATGCAACGCCACCAGACCGTGCGCCGGGCGCACAAAGTTGACGCTGCTCCAGCCGGGTAACTCGCAGTCTGACTCCAATTGGTAACTCATCACCTTGGGAATGGGCAATTTGGCCAACGCCACATCCAGCGCCTGCTGCAGGCCCACATCCAACGTGGCACCGCTGACCTGGCTGTCATAAAACAGGGCATCGGCCTTGCCGTCAGGGGCTTTGCGCAGGCCCGCCACGGCGAACACCGGGTCCGACACATCGGCACCCAGCGCCTGCAGTTTTTTGAGCAGCGCCGGGGTGGCGTTGCCGCTGGCATCCAAGCCTACACTCACCGGCATGAGTTTCTGCTGCACCGCCTTGTCAGCGGCCTTGGCGGCCACGTGCGTGATGTGCGCACCCAAGCGACGCGGCGAGGCGAACGGCGTGATCACCGACTCGCCCGAAGCCAGGCCCAATGCGCGCAATTGCTCGGCCACCTGGCTGGCAAACGCCTCGCCGAGCTTTTTGAGCGCCTTGGGCGGCAGTTCTTCAACAAACAATTCAACGAGCAGGTTTCTCACAGGGCCACCTTCTGGGTCTGGGGGTTCTTGTCGGTCAGCGCACTTTCCAGCGCGGCGCGGGTCAGTTCAGCCTGGCGTGAGGCATCCGTCACCTCGTCGATGCCCGCTGCGCCCAGCACCATCGCGGCAATGCGGCTGCTGGCCATCGGGTAGCCCAGGCGGGCGCGGCTGTCGCGGTAACTCTGCGCCACACCCCGCGCCAGGTTACGGATGCGGCCAATGTAGGCGGCGCGTTCGGTCACACTGATGGCACCGCGCGCGTCCAGCAGGTTGAAGCTGTGGGCGCACTTCAAGACCTGCTCGTAAGCGGGCAGCGCCAGTTTCACGTCCATCAGGTGTTTGGCCTGTTTTTCGTGGGCGGTGAAGGCGGTGAACAAAAAGTCAGCATCGCTGTGTTCAAAGTTGTAGGTGGACTGCTCGACCTCGTTTTGCTTGTACACGTCGCCGTAACTGAGCTGCGTACCGTCTGCGGCGGTGGTCCAGGTCAGGTTATAGACGTTGTCCACCCCTTGCAAATACATGGCCAGGCGCTCCAGGCCGTAGGTGATCTCGCCGGTGATCGGCTTGCAGTCGATACCGCCGACCTGCTGGAAGTAGGTGAACTGGGTGACTTCCATGCCGTTGAGCCAGACTTCCCAGCCCAGGCCCCAGGCACCGAGCGTTGGGTTTTCCCAGTCGTCTTCCACAAAACGGATGTCGTTTTTCTTCAGATCGAAGCCCAGCGCTTCGAGCGAACCCAGGTACAACTCCAGAATGTTGCTGGGCGCGGGTTTCAGGACCACCTGATATTGGTAGTAATGCTGCAGTCGGTTCGGGTTCTCGCCGTAACGGCCGTCTTTCGGGCGACGGCTGGGTTGCACATAGGCGGCCTTCCACGGCTCCGGCCCCAATGCTCTTAAAAACGTAGCTGTATGCGACGTACCCGCGCCGACTTCCATGTCATAAGGCTGCAAGAGTGCGCAGCCTTGGGCATCCCAATACGACTGCAATTTCAAAATGATTTGCTGGAAGGTCAACATAAGTTGGAAGCGCCGGTCTGACAGGCACCTGGAGTTTGAAAAAGGGCACGCCCACGAATGCGCGCCAAGCGGTAATTTTACGGGTAAGACCTGCGGCGCAACAGCAGGGCCACCAAGACAATGCCCAGCGCACCAGCCCACAACGGCCATAACCCAAACCGTGCGATCCAACTCGCATAAGGTGTCAGGCCAGTGCGCCCTTGCACCAAACCTTGCAATGCCACAGCGGTGTGGGCTGGTGCTGCGGAGGTCACTTGGCCCAGGCGGTTGACGATGGCGGTGTGCCCGGTGTTGGTGGCCAGCAGAAAAGGCCGGTCAAACTCCAGCGCGCGCATGCGGGCGATTTGCAGATGCTGGTCCATGGCTAGGTGTTCACCGAACCAGCCCAGGTTGCTGATGTTGACCAGAATGGTCGGGGCTTTGGCGGCATCGACAAACTGGGTGGCAAGCTCGTTGCTGTACAGGTTTTCGTAGCACACCGTCGCCGCCAGACGCTGGCCCTGCCAGTCAAACGTGGGTTGCGGCAAGGCACCGCGGCTGAAATCACCCAGCGGGATGTGCATCAAATCGGTGAACCAGCGAAACATTGGCGGGATGAACTCGCCAAACGGCACCAGATGGTGCTTGTCATAACGCCAAGGCGCCGCCTGGCCCGGCTTGAATCCCACCACCGAGTTGGTGTAACCCTCAGAATAACTGCCCAGCGGAATGCCCACCAGCGCCGCCTGGTCGCCTTGCGCAAAGCGTGCTTGCAGCGCCTGCCAGTAACCGTCCGGCAGTTGCTCGGGCAACACCGCCAGCGCGGTTTCTGGGGTGATGATCAAGGCGCTGCGGTTGGCCTGAAGCTGCTCACCATACCAGCGCAGAGCCTTGAGCACGCCGGTGGCAGGTTCAAACTTTTCTTCCTGGGGAATATTGCCTTGCAACAGGGTCACGCTGAGTTCGCCCTGATCGGCCCCCTGGTTTGCTGGCAAGACTGCAGGCAGCGCCCACAAGCCAAGCAACACAACCGCTGCGACGGCCTTGTCTTTGACTGAGCGTGCGTTCAGAGCTACCGCGAGCAACGCAGCCACGACGGCAGCGACCCAACTGGCACCGTACATACCCACCCATGCCATCAGCGGTTGCAGCGGGCCACCCAACTGCGCATAACCCACTGCACCCCAGCCAAAACCGGTCAACCACTGGCCTCGGGCCAATTCCGCCACCAGCCACAGCGATGCAAAACCTATAGCTTCAAGCCCTTTATTTGATTGGGCTAGCGTCCAAAAAAACCCACAAGCTGCAGCGTAATAGAGGGCCAGCGCGCCAGCCAGCGCCAACACCGCCAGCGCAGCCAGCGGCGCAGCCAAGCCGCCGTAGGTGTGCATGGAGGTAAACAACCAGGCAAAGGTCAGTGCCAACCAGGCCGAGGTAAACAGCCAGCCACGCCACGCAGCCTGACGGGCACTGCCCGAGCGCAGGAGCAGCAGCACCAGCGCTGCCATCGCCAGCGTCTGCAGCCACCAGACCGGCTGGCCGCGCGTCAGGTCAAGAAAATCCAGCGTGAAAGGGGCTTCAAACGGCCAGGCCAGACTGGCCGCCTGCAAGGCACCGGCCAGCAGGGCCAGCAGCACCGGCAACCAGGGGGCAGATCGGGAACGGGTTTCAAACAACGCAGAGCCCGCCAGACCTCAAACGGGCTCCTGCGCCACCGGCGAGACCCTGAACCATTTGACCGCTCCACCTTTGGTATGCAACACGGCGAAGTCCAAGCCGGACATGATGTGGTGCTCACCCCGCTTGGGCACGTGACCCATTTCGTGCGCAATCAGGCCACCAATGGTCTCGAAGTCGTCATCCGGATCGGTGCTGTCCAGTGTGACCCCAAAGGTGGCCTCTACCCGCTCAATCAGTGTGTCACCACTGATACGGTAGGTGCGGTCGGCGAGGCCAAAAATGTCACCTTCGTCGTCATCGATGTCGAACTCGTCCTCGATCTCGCCGACGATCTGCTCCAGCACATCTTCGATGGTGATCAGGCCAGCGACGCGGCCAAACTCGTCAATCACGATGGCCAAGTGGTTGTGGTTGCTCTGAAAATCGCGCAACAGATGGTTCAGCCCCTTGCTTTCGGGCACGAACACGGCCGATCGCAAAAGGGCGCGGATGTTGAGTTCGGGGGCACGCTGCAGTTTGAGCAGGTCTTTGGCCATCAGGATACCGATGATGTTCTCGCGCTCGCCCTCAAAAACGGGGAACCGTGAGTGCGCGGTGTCGATCACACCATGCATCAAAACATCGTAGGGGTCCTCGATGTTGACCATCTCCATGCGTGGGGTAGGCACCATCACGTCGCCAGCTGTCATCTCCGCCATGCGGATGACACCTTCCAGCATTTTTCGGGAGTCGGCTCCAATGAGCTGGTTATGTTCCGCATCAGCCAGCGTCGCAATGAGCTCAGCCGTGGAGTCTGGACCGGGGTGAATGAATTCAGCGACTTTTTGGAGAAAAGTACGCGTGTCTTCCCGTTCAGGACGGGCAGGATATGGGTCGGACACGGCCAGAGAGGCAGGACATGCAGTTGTTGAACAGACCTCTAGGATAGCGGATTGCGCTGACGGTCTGCACAGATGTCAACGATTCAGTCGGCTTTGACTTCTTGCCTTGGAGGAGCCCACGCGAGTTGCAGGCGACCTATCGTGTCCCAAAACTGCTTGGCCTGCGCCTTGAAATGGTAGTTGGCCTGCGCCAGATGCTCTTCCATGATCTCAGCCATCTGGGAGTGATAGGTGGAAGGTGTCAGATTCAGGTGAGCTTCAGATTCCGCTCCGTCACGCACCACGGAAGCCCCCGCCCGTCTGGCAATCTTCAACATGGCCGTGTTTTCGCTCAATACGTGGACATACATGGTGGTCACGCCTTCATTGCGCGCATGCATGACCGCGCGCTCAAACAGTCGTCCTCCGTAACCGCGGCCGCGGACATTTGCCAAGACTGAAACGCCAAATTCAGACAAGGCACTCACACGCGTTTCGCTGGAGTAAGCAAGGTGCGCCATAGCGATCAACTTGAGGCGGCGGTTGTAAATGCCAAAAATCTCGTCCCGCTCGAAGTTCAAGCTGTCCACATAGGCCTGAATCTGATGGTCGTTGGCCGAAAAACCAAACCGAAAGTACCTGTCTTGTGGACTCAGCGCCAGAAGATGCTCGCCAATGCGTGCGCGATGATTCTCACCCAGCGAACGTATGGGAATCATCAGATCCGACTGGCGGGCCTCAACTGGCCTTGAATCGGCTAAACCTACATTGGAGACAAGCAGCTTGCCGGCCACAGCTTGATTGGGTGAAGTCATCGTTTCGGACATGGCCAGAATATAAGGGTTATCCCTAGTGTATCAACCCTAATGTGGCCAAATTTGGAGCACTTGTGGCGTTAGTCACACTAAACGCCGCATTCAAGTCATAAACTTCTGGCGCATGGAAGCCTCCCAACGAATTCGAGACGCAGTGGCTCGGGTGTCAGATTTGCGTCAACTCGTCAGTCAAAGTTCCAGTTTGTCTGGTGCTCTGTCAGATATCAAGGCCATGCAGGCTAGACGCTTTGAGGCTACCTATAAGGATCTTCTGGAGTCACCTGTTTATGCGGGTTGCACCAATTTTTTTCTCGTAGAACTGTACAGCGAGAGGGACTACAGCCACCGCGATGCCCAGTTCGCAAAAGTTGCGAAGGCTATCGAACTCACCTTCCCTGCTCATGTTGCCAGCATTGCAGTCACCCTGGCGGAACTGCATCAGACAACAGAAGAACTTGACCTTGAGATGGCAAAGAGTTGGGAAAGCCAGCGCGAAGTGTCTGCATCCGAGCGCTATTTGGCGTCCTGGCGCGAGGTCGGGCAACGCGCCAAACGGGAGTGGCAACTTGATACCGTCCTGACCATTGGCGAAGCGTTGAGCGAGCTCACTCAAAAGCGCGGTCTTCGCCTACTTCTGAAAATGATGCGCAAGCCTGCGGAGATGACTGGTTTGGGGGATTTGCAGGTTTTCCTCGAGACCGGGTTTGATCAATTCCGTAGCCTGGCACGAAATACCGAGGCTGTATCTGAATTTCTACGCATCATTCATGAGCGTGAAAGCCGATGGATAAGCCACCTATTTGATACAGCCAAAATACCCCACAACGCAAAAAACGCCCAATCTTTCGACTGGGCGTTTCGGGCGTTGGGAGCCTGACGATGACCTACTTTCACACGGGAATCCGCACTATCATTGGCGCAGAGGCGTTTCACTGTCCTGTTCGGGATGGGAAGGAGTGGAGCCACCTCG
>CAIVHU010000020.1 GCA_903905735.1 uncultured beta proteobacterium | reverse complement strand
GTTTCAAGTGCCTTGATGCGATTGACCTGCTCGCGCAAACTGTCGACCACCACCTGTGGGAGGGTGCCAGCCAGCGCCTCAAGTGCGGACTCGATTTCGCTGAACAATGCTTTATCGCCCTTGGCGAACGTGGCTCCAAATTCGTAGAGCAGTCCTCGCAATGCATTGGTCTGCATGATTCGCATCTTCATCAGGGCTTGACGCAGTCGGTGCAACGTCAACGTCGCCTGCTGTTCCACTGACTTGACGCCCACAAACTTGACCGCTGGCTGCTGAACCGCCAGCCAGATCGCGCGTGCGTCCGTGGCGTCTGTCTTATTGCCACTAACAAACGGGCGTACCACCTTTGCGTGTATCAGTCGCACGGAATGGCCAAGTGCTCGCAACTCGCGTGCCCAATGGTGTCCACTGCCACAGGCTTCGATCGCAATCAGGCATGGCTTGCGATTTGCAAAGTGCTCAATAACCTTGGCCCGCTTGATCTGCACATTGACGATTTCACCTGTTTCCATGTCGACCGTGTGCAGCTGAAACACCTTTTTTGCAATGTCCAAGCCGACAACTTGCTGCCCGTTCATGGTGCCAATCACTTGTCCAGCGTTCATACCCGTATTACGATTCATGATGGATCCTCTGTGGTGTTTGTGAAGACCGTGGTCTATCACGCCTTGGGCACTTTGATGCCGTATCCATCAGAGGATCCACCCCAATTCGCGCGGATTTCTCTACTGATAAACGGCTGTTCAATCTCTGTGCGCCAACCTACTGCCCCGCCCGAAGGTGGGAGGCATCCATAGCATCTGCATGGCCGCCAGAACAGACAGACCCATTGAAGTGAGCATGCCGTCCAGGACGCCCAGCAGCAGAACGGCTAACACCGCAGCAATGACCAGCATACGGTCACGGTTCATCCGCCAGACCGACAGTAGAGGCGCAGGTGACAAGGCGTGCCAAAGGGCATTGATGATCGCCACTGCCAACACGGGTCGAGGCAACAGGGACAAACTTGGGAGTGCAAACATCAGGATCACTGACGTCGCGACCAGTGCGATAACCCCGGAATACTTTGAGACTGCCCCGGCAGCAGCATTGGCCGAAGTGGCGGAAAAGCCTGCGCCGACAGGCATGCCTTGCAGCAGAGCTGAACCAGCGTTACAGACAGGGTTGCCGTCGATGAAGTCGGCGTCACGATGGCAAAACGGTTGCGGCCAAACAACGCGTAGAGAGTCAATCCAACAATGGTGGCGGTTAAAGCATGAGCAACCTGTACATGCGCGAGTCCTGCGTAGGCCACAGCTTCCGGAAGCAGCAGACCCGCAACACACAAGCCTGAGACGATGTCTGGCCAAAGGAGACGACCACCGGTTGGCGTCGTGGCAACCGCTGAGGGGGCAGACTTGGGCTGGACTCCCTCATTGATCATTGAAAGCCCCCTGGTCGAAGGCTTCATCAAAGCTGGCAGCGTCTTGACGAGCCTGTTGTGCGCATGAGCGTGACATCGTCAACAACTCAACGTGCCATTTCTTGTTCCGGCCAAACTCGATCAACTCGTCAACCAGGGCAGCCCCTTGATGCCCGGCACCTCGCAAATGGGCCCATGCCGTGATCTTTCCCATGGTTGCAAGCAATTTCTGGAGTTCAGGCAAGGCCAGGTTGATGGGGGTAAATGAAATACGGTCCTCCAGCGGCTGCAACCCGCGTAGGACATAGGCGGCATTGCCCAATTGGACAGGCTGCAGAAAAGCCATGGGAACTGCTTGGATGCGTTGCTGCAGTTCCACGATGCGCTGAGCCTCATTGGGCCAGCGTGGCTGCTTGAGATACAGATGGCCAGCCAGGGTGGATGGGACTGAACGTTTCAGATCAAGCAAGTAATTTCCATTGGGTGAACCCTTGCCTTGCACCAAGATGGCAAAGCGATCTAATCCGAGGCTGCCTGTGCCGGCGATTCGCCGGGCAATGTCCAGAACCTCAAAAAAGGCCGGATTAGGCTGATTTTGGGCAAAGGACACCATGAACTCAGCAATGCTTGCGCGCTGAGCTATGGATACTGGCAGCGCTTTCTTGCCATCAAGGTGAATTAGTCGTCTTTTGCCTTTGAGTTCAGTTCTGGCATCCAGGAACTGCTCACGCGAACGCTCTCGCAGGCCGTCCAGCAAAGCACGCACTGGACCTGTGGCTGTTTCGCGCTCTACCCAATAGGGCTCACCGGTGGCCAGACAGGACGCATAGGCGTCCAAAAAGGTGATGACGACAAAAGCGTTCTCACCCGACGCATGCCCATTCAGGACCTCCGTAGCGACCAAAATGCCTGTCAGCATGCGAATCAAATCCCAAGCGGCAGGCGCCAATGCTGCTTCGTCAAAATCATTGACATCGAAATAGACCAGGCGGTTATCGCCTTTGTAGCTGCCAAAGTTCTCTGGATGCAGGTCCCCACAGGCCCAGACCAAGGGCGAATTCTTGGGAAACTTGTCTTGCGCAAACCGGTCATAAAACAGGTGGCAGCTGCCTCTGAAAAATGCAAAGCTGTTGGCACGCATCTTGGCGTACTTGATGGCCAGAAGCTGCGGGTCCCGGCCTGCGTTGAATTGCCGGATTTGATCCACTGGATCCATGAATTCAACTCCTTAAATTGGTCGGGCAAGTCGCTAGGCAGTCAGCACAAACGTGCCTCCTGTCATTCATTGTTACTGTGGTTTAGCAGGCATCGTGACCCCGATCATGGCCGCAAAGCTTTGCCCAAGGTTACCTTTGTCATAGGGGTAAAGCTGAGACACCGAGCCATCCAGATAGAGCGCGTCGCGGCAGCCCAGCTTATCGCGTAACTGCCTGGCAAAGTCATAGAAATTGATGGCTGAGCGGCTTCTGACCAGGGCAATATCAGTTGCCGAGATCACACAGGCAGCATTTCGCACCACCCGGTTCTCGGAACTTTGGGTGAACAAGGCGTTGATCTTGCCACCATACAGCAAGATGGGGCCAGATTGCGTCGCATAGCGAATCTTCGTCAGGTGCGTATCCGGGTCGGACGCGACCTCGTCAGTGCTCAGGATCGCCGCCTCGTGATCCGACAGGAGAAAGACGCCATTGGGCTGCAGGTAAAAATTGCCGTAAGCGTCTTTGCGGGTGTTGAGCTTGTGCAGCATCTTGCCGGCTTCGATGTACAGGCCAATCGGTCGCAAGTCTGTGCCGTAGATGCCGGCATTGGTCGCACAGACAAGCTGTTCATGGCGTGCCACAAGCCATTCACTAAGACGGCCGAAATTCGCAAGCGGTGCACCATCATCGCCACGCCAGAACATGCGTAAATTGTCATGCGTCAAATTCACCTGGCAGACGTCGATGATCTGGTCGCCATGACCATAACTTGTCAATGTCGCAGCTGATACGGATGAAACCACGAACGCCATGAGCCCACATAGTGCGGCACGCGGCAAACCGGAACACGTTGAAATGGCCATAGACGATTCCAAAAGCAAAAAAAGGCCACGCATTTGCGTGGCCTTGTGGCAAGACGAGCTATGCCCGTCTTGTCATGCGGTTACTCTGCAGCAGAAGCCTTCTTGGCAGCCTTCTTGGCAGCGTGCTTCTTCACCTTTTTCTTGGCATGCGTGGTCACCGGTGCAGAAGCATCGGCAGCTTCAGCGGTAGCAGTAGGCGCTGCAGGTGCGGCGGCGGCTGGCGTTGCAGCGAATGACAGGCTGGAACCCAAGATGCCGGCGGCGATGCAAAGTGCGGTAATGCTTGATTTCATGATGAATCCTTCGGAAGGCTGGTTGATGTCTTTGACGGTTGTGTTGGCTTCGAACCAACTGAGCGCTACTGTACCGACCCAAGCTTAGGCTTGGCTTAGTGTGACCTTAGGCTTGCATTACCCAATGCCAAAGAATGGCCAGCTTTTCGAGATCATCAGGGTTAGCGTTGCCATTCGCAGTGGGCTAAGGGACGCAAGGAGCGGTGCACACCATTGAGCAAAAATACAAACGCCGTACTCGCCGCCTGGGTGCGAGAACCGACGCTTGCCAAGAATCAGCCGCTGTTCCCCAATGCCCGCGGCACCAAGCTGAGCTCTCACGGCGTCCACTACCTGCTTAACAAGCATGTCATGACGGCCACTGTGAAATGCCCGTCACTAAGAAGCAGGCGTGTGAGCCCACATGTGCTTCGCCACACGACGGCAATGGACTTGCTTCAAGAAGGGGTTGATCAATCGACGATCGCGCTCTGGCTTGGACATGAATCGGTCGAAACAACGCAAATTTATCTGGATGCCAACCTGGCGATAAAACAGGCGGTTCTGGACAAAACGACGCCACCAGAGGGAACGTCTGGTCGGTATCGACCAGATGACCGATTGCTGGCTTTCCTCAAAGGGCTGTAGCGCCGAAACCTATGTCCCGCAAATTGTTTGCCCGGCCACTGGGGTTAAGCATGCAACGGGACATAGTCCGGCACGGGAGATAGTCCAACTTGCACTAAACCGCTGCGCGGTAGTTGGTGTGCCAGCGCTCTCAATTTCCCGGTCATTTCCCATCAAGCTCCAATTGCAGGACGATGAATGTGCTGTTCGCAGCACTTCATCCCGTTCAACTGCAAAGGAGTATTGCCATGACACCGCTACG
>CAIVHU010000019.1 GCA_903905735.1 uncultured beta proteobacterium | reverse complement strand
TATTGCTGGCAAGCTGGCTGCGGATGACTTCAATCGACTCGGGTTGTGCGAGGGTTCGCTTGATCTGGTTTTGTTGCTGCATCCCTGAAGGATAGGCAGGATACCAACAAAAGTTCAGCTTTATTTTTGGGTACTACGCAGGTCTAGATCAAACGCTCCTCCTGCGCGTTTTGTGCCATGGATGTCACACGCACCTTGCACCATAGGCCGGTGGCTTTAGGAAAGCACAGTGAGCCGTCCGCAAAAACCGACTTCCAGTAAGACAAGACGGTGGCGGGCAGCTTGGGTGCCGTGAACTCAACGCAAATATGCACAACATCGCCAGGCGCGGTGAAGGGCACCGATACACGCGAGGTGCGAGGGACAAGATTATTCGCCAGCTCCAATTTGAAGAACCAAGGGTAAACCCTATATGCCTAAATTTTAGGCATAACTATTTTTGAAAAATGAGGGTTTCCGGTCAAGCACTATGTAACTTGCGAGTGAGCCTGTCATATGTGCAGGTTCCGAATTCAAGGCATTTTGTCCAGTCAAATAGACACCCCTCGGAGTATGCTGGTTCTCGGGAAATTTATCCCTTAACCCATCCTTTCATTCATGAACATGAAATTCAAACCTACAAAAATGGCTGCGGCACTCGCTGGTGCTGCAATCCTGGTGCTGGCTGGCTGCGGCGGCGGGGGAGGCACACCACCGGCGACCACACTGTCGGGGACCGTCGCCGGGGGTGCGGCAGTCGTCGGCAACGTGATCGTCACCGACAGCAAGGGCGCTACCAAATCGGCTCCCATCGGAACCGCCGGGCAATACTCGATTGATGTCAGCGGTATGACCGGCCCCTTCCTGCTCAAGGCTTCGGGTACGGTGGGCAACACATCCGTCACCTACTACTCTGCAGCCACAAGCGCAGATTTTGGTGGTACTGTCAACGTGACCCCTTTCACGGACTTGATCGTTTCAAATATTGCCGCTCAACTGGCAGTGAACTATTTCAGCGATCCAGCCAAACTGGCCACTATCGGCACACTGATCACACCGGCCAACCTAGCCGCAGCAGAAACAGCGCTGCAGGCAAAACTGCAACCCGTGCTGAACGCCCTTGGCCTTGGCGCCAGTGTTGATCTGTTGCACCAAGCCTTTACCGCAGACCACACAGGTCTGGACGCGATGCTGGATCTGGTGAAGGTTACAACCAACACAAGCACCAACATCGCCACGTTTACCAATGCCATCACCAAAGGGGTGATCGGCACCGACAATGCCCAAGAACCCGATGGCACACCAGTCAGCGACGTCACCGGCATCAACCCGTCTACTGCGACCGACTTGCAAACCGTGGTGGCCAAACTCAATGCATTCGCCGCGCTGTTCGCTAGCGGGCTACCCAGTCAGACAACGCTGGAGAACAGCGGCCTGTTTGACATCTCCAGCAATTTCATGATGGGCGGGCAAACATTTGCCGAATTCGTAAATGAAATTTCAAATAACCCAAGCAATATTGGCATGAAATTCAGCAACGTGGACATTGCACTTGACCCATCCGGCAACTCAGGCGGGCTGACAACGACCATGTCGTCAAACTCCCGCGGCTATGCTGACGTTATCCAGATCAAGATGGTCAAAGATGCCACCAAAGGCTGGCTGGTTGAAGGAGATGGCCGCATTGCCGATGTATCCATGCGCGCCAAGGCGCAGTTGGATCAGTGGGCTGATGCGCAATCCAGCACATTCACGACAGCCAATTCCATCCTCACCAATGGCATTGAAATGTACGTTGACGCTCACAACTACAACAGCCACAGCACCACCTCAGCCCCAGCGGTCACTGCGGTCGTCACCGGACCCGGACTGCCGTCTGGCGGCATCACCATGACGCAGGACACCCAAAACACCCACTTCGACGTGGATGGTTACGGTGGTAGCGGCAACAATCTGATTCCGGAATGTGGCACGCAAGCCAACACTACTACGGGACCGATACTGGCGCAGACACAGTGCGTCACTGTGGCGAACGCACTGGACAACAGCATTTACACCGTGGTGCTGAAAGATGGCAGCGGCAATCCGCTCAACGGTAGCGGTTATCAAGTGACACTGCGCAAGCAGCCTTGCAAGTGGAGCGATCTCAGTGCGGCGATGCTGCCAAACATCAGCAGTGTCACTGTTAACGGCGCTGATATTTCGATCACCAATTTGGTCGCGAAGGCCCCAGTTGCCATCGCCTGGATAATGCCTACAGGCCTTGAGGTCAGCAACGTGAACCTCTGGGGCAATACTGCCAATGGTGCCTATTTCAGTCAATCAGTGAATGTGCTTGGGACAGCCACGCAGACGGTGATCCCACTGCCTGACTGGCTGATCAGCACGCCGATCTTTGCAGGTGTTTCGGTCGAAGGTACGGATGTCTATGGCCGAAGATTCGCCAATTCAAAATCCGTGCAGTTCCAGCAAACTCCTCAGTAATCAGCGGTTGATCCGTTCTGCAATTTGCCAACACCAGCTATTTCCATGGCTGGTGTTGGCAGTAGTTTGGGCTCCCGCTACTTGACCAACTGTTCAACTGAATGATCGACATCTGCCTCAGTCAAACTCGACGGACCGCAAGATTTTCACCCCAGCGGCAGGTACATAGTCATGGGCGAATCCGGGCAGGCGGCAAAACCATGATGCTGATAGAACGCCCGGACCTTGTCGCTCTTGGCGTCAACAATAAGCGCATAAGCACCGACATACATGCGTGCTTTCAAACATCGGTCAACCGCAAGCCCCAAGAGGATGGCACCGATACCACCCCCACGGTTTTCCAGGCTGCGCGCCAGGCGACCCATGCGAAAGCAGGGCAGCGGATAACGCGGCAACTTCTTTTGTTCGGCATCGCTGAGTTGCCCCGCGTCAATTTGCGCGGCGCTCAAGGTGTAGAAACCCAGAATTTTGCCGGGCTCAATGTCATCGACCAACACAAAGACCGAGCTGATGCCTTTGGCGCTTTGTTGCACGGCGTATCGGCGCAAATAGTCGTCAAGCGCGGGCTCCCCACATTGAAAGCTGGCGCGGTCATGCTGCCTGACATCCAATACCAGCTCTTCAAGCACGCTTGACCTTCGATGCAGCCGCCAGCGCCTCCTGCAGTGCCGCATTTGGCGCAAAAGCACCTTGAATGGCCGCATTGAACGCCAGAAAATCCCGGTTGGAGAGGGTCACGCGTGACTCTTGCTCCAGCAAGGTCTGCGCCTTTTCCTTGGCGGCACTGCGCACAAAACCAGCCATGGTGGTACCCATGAGGCTGGCCGCGCGCGACAACAGCTCTTTGTCCTGGGCATCCAGTTTCAAGTCAAAACGTGCGGCGATGGTCATGCGTGACTCCGGTAAGTGATACGGTATTTTGCCGTATTAAATCGAATGATCAAAGCACAAACTCGGACGCTGCCGCTACTTCACCAACTGATTCAACTGAATGATCGGCATCAGCACCGCCAGCACAATCAGCATCACCACCACACCCATGGCGACGATCAGCAGCGGCTCAAGCAAAGTGGCGAGCTGCATGGCGCGGCGTTGCACCTCGGTGCTGAGCTGTTTGGCGGCGCGCTGCAGCATCAGCGGGAGCTGGCCGGTCTGCTCGCCCAGCCGGGCGAACATGGCCAGCAGCGGCGGGAAGCGCTTCTTTTGCGCCAGCGCGCTGGCCAGCGGCGCACCTTCGCGCACCAGCACCAGCGCGTCCTGCGCGTCGCTGCGCAGGGCCTGGTTCGACAAAGTTTCGGTAGCGGCCTGCAGCGCTTTGAGGATCGGCACACCGGCTGCCGCCAGCATGGCCAGGGTACTGGCAAAGCGCGCCGCGTTGTAGCTGCGTGACAGCCGCCCGAGGATCGGCAGGTTCAGCCAGGCGGCATCGAATTTTTGACGAAATTGGGCGTTAGCCAAGGCAGAACGTGCGCCTATAGCTACCAATATCAGAGCAATCAACATCAGCCAGCCGTAGGCGCGCACAAAGCTGCTCATGCCGATCATGATCACGGTCAGCACCGGTAGCGCGTGTTTGCTGCCGGCAAACACATGCGCCACCTGCGGCACCACGTAGGTCACCAGAAACAGGACGATGACGATGGCCACCAGCGAGACGATGGCCGGGTACAGCGCCGCACCGATGAGTTTGGACTTGAGCGCCTGCTGATCCTCTAAGTCGTCGGCAAGGCGCTCCAGCACCAGACCCAGGTTGCCGCTTTGTTCGCCCGCACCAATCACCGCCACATAGATATCCGAGAACTCGCGCGGATGCTGTGACAGCGCTTTGGCGAAGGCCGATCCGCTATTCACTTCAGAGCGCAAAGTGGCCACCAGCTCTCGCTCGGGGGCTTTTTCGGCCTCGTCTGACAGGGAGGTGAGCGCACGTTCCAGCGGCAGGCCTGAGGACACCAGTCCGGCGAGTTGACGCGTCCAGATGGTCAGGGCAGTGGCGTTGAACACGCGTTTTCGGGTCAGCGCGCCGTTCTGGCGGTTGGCCGCCTTGTCTTGCGCGCTGACCGGCTCGACCTTCAGCGGCACCAGCGCCTGGGCGCGCAACTGCCCGCGTGCGGCCTTGGCCGAGTCGGCCTCGATCACGCCCTTGCGGGTGTCACCGTTGTCAGCCAGTGCCTCAAACGCGTAAACCGGCATGGTGGCTCAGGCCTCTTTCCACTTGATGGAGCAGCCGATGCTGGCGATTTGCTCGCGCGGACCCTGGCCGGTGTCGGCGATCTGGCGCATGGCCTCGAACAGGTCGCGCTGCGTGCCCTCGGGCGCGGCCTCTTTGCGCGAGGCATCAAAGCGGCCCCGGTATTGCAGCTCACCGGCAGCGTTGAAGCCAAAAAAGTCTGGCGTGCACACCGCGCCCCAGACACGCGCCACGGCCTGGGTGGTGTCGTACAGGTAGGGGAACGGAAAGTCTTTCTCTTTGGCCAGCGCCTGCATGTGCTCAAAACTGTCCTGCGGGTAAGCCGCCACGTCGTTGGACGAAATTGCCACCACGCCAATGCCCAGGGTCTGCAGTTCGCGCACCGTAGCGATCAGGCGCGGCAGGATGGCCTGCACATAGGGGCAATGGTTGCAGATGAACATGACCAGCGTGCCCAGTTCACCCTGCACGTCGGCCAGCTTCCAGCTGCTGCCGTCCACACCGGGCAGGTCAAAGTCGGGACCTTTCCAGCCAAAATCACAAATCGGGGGCGTTGCAGACATGGCGATCTCCTCAAGGCTTGTCGGTTGATATCAAAATTGAAGCGCTATCCGATTTATTTATAAGGACTGGAGGTCATTTTGAATGATAAAACCTCCGGCGCTAGTCCCGCGTGACGCGCAGCAGCTCTTCACGGCTGGTAATACCTTGGCTGACCAGACGCTCGCCGTCTTCGCGCATCAACACCATGCCGGCGGCACGAGCGGCAGCGCGGATGTCTGCCTCGGCGGCGCGGTTGTGGATCTGGGCGCGGATGGCATCGTCGGTGACCAGCAGCTCAAACACACCGCTGCGGCCGCTGTAGCCGGTGTGGCCGCAACGCTCGCAGCCCACAGGGTGGTTATCACGCTTGCACTTGGGGCACAGCTTGCGCACCAGGCGCTGGGCCAGCACGCCCAACAGCGAACTCGACAGCAAAAACGGCTCCACACCCATGTCGGTGAGGCGGGTGACGGCGCTTGAAGCATCGTTGGTGTGTAGGGTCGCCAGCACCAGGTGGCCGGTCAGGGAGGCCTGGATGGCGATCTGCGCGGTCTCAAAGTCGCGGATTTCACCGATCATGATGATGTCGGGGTCTTGCCGCAGGATGGCGCGCAGCGCCTTGGCAAAGTCGAACTCGATTTTCGGGTTGACTTGCGTCTGCCCCACCCCGGCCAGTTCGTATTCGATCGGGTCTTCCACCGTCATGATGTTGTTGCGCGCCGCGTCCAGGCGTTGCAGCGCAGCGTAGAGTGTGGTGGTTTTGCCCGAACCGGTGGGGCCGGTGACCAGCACAATGCCGTGCGGCTGGGCCACCAGCTGCTCAAATTTTCGGAGCACCTCACCTTGCATGCCCAGGGCTTCCAGGCTCAAACGGCCTTCAGATTTGTCCAGCAGACGCAGCACAGCGCGTTCGCCATGGGCGCTGGGGATGGTGGAGACGCGCACGTCCACGGCGCGGGTGCCGATACGCAGGCTGATGCGGCCGTCCTGCGGCAGGCGGCGCTCGGCAATGTCGAGCTCGGCCATGATTTTCAGGCGGCTGATCAGGGCGGCGTGCAGCGCACGATTCGGCTGCACCACTTCGCGCAGCGTGCCATCGACGCGAAAACGCACGCTGGAATGCCGTTCGTAGGGCTCGATGTGGATGTCACTGGCACCGTCACGCGCGGCTTGCGTCAGCAATGCATTGAGCATACGAATAATCGGCGCGTCGTCAGCGGTTTCCAGCAAGTCCTCGATGGCTGGCAGGTCCTGCATCATGCGTGACAGGTCGGCATCACTTTCCACCTCGCTGACCACGGCCGCGGCGCTGGATTCGCCCTGCGCGTAGGCGGCGCTGATGCGCTGCACCAGCGTACCGGCGGGCTGCGTCTGCAACTGGCTGTGCGGGTATTTGCGCAGCACTTCGCCCAGTGCCGCCGGCGCGGACAGTGGATGCACCAGCAGCGTGAGCTGGGTGCCGTCGTCTTCCAACAGCAACTGGTGGGTGCGCGCGAAGGCGTAGGGCAGGGGGTAACGCATGGCGTGAAGGGGGCTTTTTTTGCTTCAGGCTACTTGGCGGGCGCGACCGGGCCCGCAGGCACCGCAGGGGCAGGCAGCGCCGGGGCCAGCGCTTTGGCCAACGGCACATCATCCAGCGTCGCCGCGCTGTTGATTTTCATCACACTGCTGGGCTCGGGCTGCGCCTGCTTCATGCCGACGTTCATCTGGTCATAACGGTCCAGCGAGAGTTGCTCGCTGCTCTTGGCATCACGCACCACCACCGGGCGCAAAAACACCATCAGGTTGGTCTTGTTGCGGCTGCGGGTCTCGTTTTTGAACAGGTTGCCAAAAAAAGGCACGTCGCCCAGGCCCGGCACCTTGTCCTTGTTTCCGGCGTATTCGTCCTGCAGCAAACCACCCAGCACCACAATGCTGCCATCGTCCACCAGCACGGTGGACTCGATGGTGCGTTTGTTGGTGGTCGGGCCATTGGGCGCATTGATGGTAGAGGCCTGCACGCTGGAAACCTCCTGATAAATGGTCAGCTTGACGGTGCCGTTTTCACTGATCTGCGGCTTGACCTTGAGCGTCAGGCCGACATCCTTGCGCTCGATGGTCTGAAACGGGTTCACGGTGCCGGTGGTCGAGGTGGTGTTGGTGAACTGGCCGGTGACAAAAGGTACGTTCTGGCCGATGACGATTTTGGCTTCTTCGTTGTCGAGCGTCAGCAAATTGGGCGTGGACAACACGTTGCCGCTGCCGGTGGATTCGAGGAAATTCGCCAGAAAGCCCAGCACATAGACCCCGTTGGTGCGATTGGCGGCACCGATGTTCAAACCCGCCTGCGGGCTCACCGCACCGGTGGCACCTCCCGTGGCCAGGTTGAGGATATTCGCACCGGCAGCACCAAAGTTGGTACCCAGCAGGCCGATGACGCCGTCACCCGCCTTGCCCAAAGCACCCTGCCACTGCACGCCAAACTGTGCCGCCTTGTCCTCGCTGATTTCGGCAATCAGGCTCTCGACATACACCTGGGCGCGCCGCGCGTCGAGCTTGTCGATGACGGCGCGCAACTGGCGGTATTGCGGCTCGGGTGCGGTGATGACGAGCGAATTGGTGGCGGCATCGGCCTGAATCTGCCCGCCGGTGCTGGCGGCGGCGGGGGTCGTTCCAGCCGCCGTGCCGGTGCTGCCCGGCGTGACGGTGCTGGGTGCTGCTGCCTGCGCCTGACCGCTCACCGCAGCGCGCAAGGTGGTGGCGAGCTTGGTGGCATCGGCGTTTTTCAGATACACCACATGGATGTTGCCAGCGGCATCCCCCCCGGCCGACGCGTCAGGCTGATCGAGCTTGCTGACCAGCGAGCGCACCAGCGCCAGTTGCGCAGCATTGGCTGCGCGCACGATCACCGCGTTGGAGCGCGGCTCGGCAAGCAACGTGGTGGTGTACCCCCCGCCGGCCGACATGCCCGGCATGGCCGGACCCGCGCTGGCCGACTGGGTGCCCATCAAGCGTAGCACCAGCGGGGCCAGATCAGAGGCAATGGCGTACTTCAGCGGGATCACCTCGACATCGGTGGCATTGGCGACGTCCATGGCGGCGATGATGCGGCCCAGGCGGCGCAGGTTGTCGGCGTAGTCGGTGATTACCAGCGAGTTGTTGCCGGGATTGGCGTTGATGGTGTTGTTGGGCGTGATCAACGGGCGCAGCACCGGCACCAAGTTGTTGGCCGACTCATGGTTGAGCTTGAAAATTTGCGTGGCGATCTGATTGCCGCCAGCGATCGCCCGGCCGTCCGGGTCGTCTACCGTGACCGTGCTGGTCTGCAGCTTGGCCTCCGCCTCGGGCACCACCTTGTACAGCCCGCCAGACTCCACCAGCGTGAAGCCCTGCAGGCGCAACGCTGACACAAACTGGGCCATGGCTGCCGCACTGCTGACCGGCTTGTCAGTGACCAGCGTCATGGTGCCCTTGACGCGCGGGTCCACCACCACGTTCCTGCCGGTGATGCTGGCAAAGGTGCGTGCCACGGCTTCGATATCTGCGTTCTGAAAGTTCAGCGTGACCGGTTCGCCAGCCTTGGCCAGCGCGCTTTTCTGCGCCAAAGCATTCACAGGAAAAACGGCTGTAGCCCACGTAAATAAAGCGCAAGCAGCTATGGATGAAATAGCACTCCGGTGCCTGAAGCTGGGAGGATGTGTCATGTGATTTCAACCTACTTTGATGATGGAACGCGCACCATCGCGCCGCCCGATGATGTTCAAAAGATTCGACAACGCCGCCTGCGACTCGGGCGCGCTGCTGGCCTCGCCCACAAAGCGCAGCTTGCCCGCCACCCACTCGCCCTGGCCGGAGAGCTGCAAGGCCCCGCTCAGGGTCGAGAGCGCCAGCCCCGGTGCCGCTCCGCCGCTGAGCGTGAAACGGTAGCTGCCCATGGGTTTGAGGGTGGACAGGCGCGAGGACATGTCCAACGCGTCCAGCTGCGCGCTGCCCGCCAACTGCAGTCGCCCGGCCGACCAGGTCAGCGTGAGCGCCTGGGTGGTCAAAGCCAGTTGGCCCTGCGCGTCCACGGTGTTCCATGGCGTGCCCAGGCCTGACAAAAGTTGCGCAGGCCACTGGGATATGCTGTCTGACATCGCCAGCTGCACGCCGCCCCAGCCGACGGAGAGCCGCCAGGCCCAAGGCTGCTGCAAACAACAATCAGCGCTGAGTTGCAAGGCCAGGCCCGCACCGCCCAGCAAGCTCGGGCGCAGTTGCCATTGCAGCCGCCCGGGCAAGGTGGCTGCGTCCTGGCTACCCACACCGCCTGCCAGCGTGACGCGGGCCGAGCCCGTCCACAGCGTGCCCCGCGCGTCTTGCAAATAAACCCGTGCGCCGCTGGCCTGCTGCAGCCAAGCGCCGAGCCAGCGCGCCGGGGCAAACACGACGACGCAAACCAAGGCACCCACCACCACGCCAGCAGTCGCCCAACCCCAGGGCGTGCCGCTTGCCCCGTGCAGCGCAGCGCGACGCAGCGCGGGCGGCATGCTGGCAGCCGGTTGGCTGGAAATTGATTTGGATTGGCGCTTCTGCATGGTCGGGAAGTCAACTATTGCGCAGGCAAGGTAAACACCACGCGTCCATCCCAAGTGCCTCCAGCGACACGGGTCAGATGGGCCTCGGTGGGCACCAGATGCGCGTTTTGCCGACTGCTGGCCAGCCACTGCGCCAGCGCCTGCGCGCTCACGCCTTTCAGGGTCACGTTCAGGTGGTCCATCTGCACCCCCATTTGCGCTGACGCACCCAAGGGTTTGAGCGACTCCTCCAACGCACGTTGTGCCTCCGGCGCATTCAGGGTCGGCAAGGCTTGCAGGGCGCGGGCCTGGGCCTGCAGCGTCTGCATCTGCTGCATCTGGGCATCGAGCGCCAGATGCTGCGCGGGCGCCGAGCGCCACACCGCCAGGGCCGGCGCCACCGCCAGCCACCACAGCAGCGCCAGCACCACCACGACGACCGCCAGGGTCAGGCTGCGCTGTTCGCGCCGCGAGGCCGCTTGCCAGCGCGCCTGCACAGAGGCCTGCCAGCTCATAGCGCACCCCCAGCCCGAATCAGCCATTGCGCACCCTGCAAACTGGCGGACAAGCCACGTGCCTGTAGCCCGGCAACGATCCGCGACTGCTCAGTTTGCCCCAAAACAGGACCCTTCAAACGCAATTCATTTGCTGCGAATTCAATAGCTTCAGGCGCATATCCTAAGGGGGCTAGAGCCGAAAAAGACGACAAAATACTCTCTAGATCACTGCCCGCCGCGCTGCCACTCGCACGCTGCAGCTCCGCCACCTCGCGTGCCATTTGCAGCGGCGCATCGACCACCACCGGAATTTTCGGGAAGGTGTCTGTCAGCACCGCCCGCACCGCCTGACGCTGCGCCGTCAGGCTGGCCTGCTCGCGCCAGGCCCAGGCGTTCAGACCAATCAGGTTGCCCACCAGCAACAGCGCCAGCGCCCAGCGGGCAGCGCGCCACGCCGGTGCCCGGGCAAAACTCTGAAATCCCTGCGCCAGTTGGGTCCAGCGCGGGTCACGCTGGGCGTTGGTGAATTCGAACTGCGCCAGGTCCCACGGTGTGTTGGCCGCCAGCAGCAAACGCTGACCACGCTGCTGCAGGGTGACTGGCCGCTGAAACAAGCGCTCCGCCAACGCCGCCACAGCGGGCTCAGCCAGCACCGGGGTGTCTGGCGACAACAGCGCGACGGTGCTGCTTGACAAGTCAGTCACCAGCATGCCGCCGCGTCCACCATCGGCGGTGCGCGCCGGGCGGTCAACTTGGGCTGGACTGGCGGCATCAGCAGACAGGGCCGCCGGGGCACCAACCCAGCCAGCAACTCTGGGCGCATTGAGCTCGCCGGTAACTTCAATGACCTCTGCCAGCGCCTGCGGCGAGCTCTCGGGCACGATGCGGGTGACGTTGTAGCCCGCTTGTGCCAGCGATGCCAGCCCGCTAGCGAGCCAGGCGCGGTCACACGCGGCCACCCACATTGGCACGCCGACCTGCGGCTGGGGCTGCAGGGCCAGGTGCAGGTGCGCCGGGTCGTCGAGCAACTGGTCTTCGAGCAGGCCGTCAAGAATGGCGCGCAAGCGCCGCGCGCCGTCGCCGCGCCAGGAGCGCGGCAAGCTGCCCTGCGGCAAAGTTACCTGGTGCCAGGACAGCGCTTGCAGTGGCACCACGGCCACCACCTCCGCCTGGCGCTCGGGCGTGGGCAGCAACGACAGTGGCACGCTGACGTGGCTGGTCAGCGTGCGGCCGTCGGGGCTGAGCGCGCAGTCCAGCAGGGCCGTTTTGTCGGCGCTTTGCAAAGGAAGGGAGATGATCAGGGTCGCCATGGGTGTCTGTAAATCATTGTAGGGTTGGGACAGCGCTGGTCAGCCGCTGGCGGGTGCGGTTCAGGGTTTTCACTTGCATGCCATCGCGCTGCAGCACCGACATCTCCTGCACGGTGACATCACCCATGCGCAGGCGGCCCGTGACCTGAAAAAACCGCGATGCCACGCCCTGCGCATCCGAATCAAAATGGATCTCGGGCTTGCCAAGCAACTGGTCGGCATCCATCAGCGTGTCCATGTGGCGGCTGGCACGCGCTTGCACCAGGGCCTGGGCGCTGGCCATGTCCAGCCCGGGCACGCTGGCCAGCAGCACCTCAGCCGGCGCGGTATTGAGGTTGACCGGGGTGCGCACCGGCAGCACGGTGATGAACGGCTGCAGCACCTGCAGGCTGTGCTCGGACAGCCCCAGCCACCACAGATCGGCCGTGGCCTGCGGCAGCAACGGCTGCAAGGCGCTGCCTGCGGGTGACTGGGTGCTGGCATCTTGCGCGCGCAGCAGGGCTTGCGTGAAGGTCTGCAGCTCGGTGTCCGGCAAATTCAGGTGATTGAAAAGTCGCTGCCAAGCTGCCAGGCTGGGTTCGTCCAGTTTGCCGTTGTTGATGAGGTTGGTGACGTTCAGGCGCGCTTGCAGGTCGTCGATCTGGCCCGACAAAAACGCCGCTTGCGCGGTGTCATAGTCATCAGTCACCAGCGCCTGACCACCCTCGGCCGCCAGAAAGGTGGACAGGCGTGCCGGAGCCAGCGGCACCGCCCAGGTTTCTGACAGGTAATCGGCACCGCCTTGGCGCGCATCCTCACGCAGGATCAAGCGCGCCCAGTCCAGCGCGCCGGTCAATATCCAGGCCACCTGCACACGGGTGCGCTGGGCAGACTCCACCTCCACGCCACGCCATTGCTGCCACAGCATGGCACTGGCCAGCGTGGCCACCAGCACCACTGTGAGCATCGCCATCAGGATGGCAGCGCCACGCTGGCGTGTGGCCTGCATGTGCGGCCTCATGGACCACCCCCGATCAGCGGGCTGACCCAGTCGCGGGTGAGCGTGCCGCTGACTGCCTGACCGTTTGAGAGGGTCAACATCAGCCGCACGCCATCCGGCAAGGTCACTGCGTTACCCGCCGCAGCGTTCTGCGGGCTGGCGCTGGCATCGGCGCTGTCGGCACTGGACAAGGGGTTGGTCCAGGCGTTGTTGCGGTAGTAAAAAATCTGCCACTGGTCAATCGGCACGGTTGGCACCTCACGCCCTTTGTCGTCGGTGCTGGGCGTTTGCGCCCAGACGGCGGCTTTTTGCCAGGCCTGATCGAGTAGACTGCGGTCGTCCAGCAACGGCGATTGCCAGCGCAGCCATTGCCCCTGGCCCTGCCCGTCAGCGCGCATGGCCCAGGCCACCACCACCAGTCCCTCGCCGGGTGTGGTGCTGCTACGGCGCAAGATGCGCAACGAGCGGCCATCCCACTCCAGTCCCGGCAAACCGGGCTGGCTAACCAGCGCGTCGAGGTCGCTGCCCCACTGACTCAGTGTGGCCTGCAGCGCCAACACGTCATCACCACGCTGCTGCAGCCGCTGCTGCGAGCGGCTGATGCCATCCAGGCCGCGCCAGCTCAACACCGCCATCAAGGCCATCAGGCTGATGGCAACCAGCAGTTCAATCAGGGTGAACCCTTTGGACTGGCGCATCATCTCAATAGCGCCCCACCACCGTGGTCAGGCGCCAGATCGGCACCTCGCCATCCAGCACTTGGGCATCGACGCGCCTGAAATTGGGGTTAGGCGTGGGGCGCACCACCAGCGAAACTGTCAGGCTGCGCCCGGCTTGCTCACAGGTGACTGAGCTGTCACCCACGCCGGGCATTTGGCGCGCCAGCCGTACCCGCACGAGTTCGTTTTCAGCGCAGATTTGCGCCAGCACCATGTCAGTCTGGCGCTGCGCGTAACGGGTCAGCGCGCCGGTGGCCTGCAACCCGGCCATCAACGCGATGGCCACAATGCCCAGCGCCACCAGCACCTCCACCAGCGTGAAGCCACGGGCCGTGCGCCGACGCTGACGCGATACGCAGCTCATGGCGCGTCGGTCTGCACGGCAAACGGGCGCACGCCGTCGGTAGCCAGACGCACGCGCTGCTGCGGCTGGCTGGCTGAAAACAATGTCACCACCTGCGGGGCAATGATGGCATCGGGACCCAGCAGCAAGCTGTCACCGCCTTTCTGAGACAAGCCCAGCGGTGCGGTGCCGCTCAGGTGCTCAATCTGCGCGCGGGTGTCAGGGTCCAGCCACTCGCGGGGCGGCGGCTCAGCTGCCGTTGCTTGTGGTTCCGGTTCAAACAGAAAGCCCTGCGCCGTGACCCGCCAGCGCACCGGCACGCCGGTCACCTGGGACTGCGCGCGCGCTGCTTCCAGCAAGGCCCCGAGTCGCAAGGCATCGCGCTCCAGCCGGGCAGCGGTGTCATCACGCAGGGCAAAACCCACACCCGCCGAGGCGAAAGCGATGATCGCCAGCACCACCAGAAGCTCCAGCAGTGTGAATCCCCTGACCAGCCCCGGGAGTCTGGGTGGCACAGTGTTCTGCGCAGGTAAAGGAGGAGTCCGCGCAGCGGACGGGGGACACGGAGCAGAGCGCTGTGCCACCCAAGCTCCCACCAACGTGCGCTGGCGTGCGTCAGGGCTGCCAGCTGCCAATATCGGCATTCTTGCCTTCGCCACCGGGCTGGCCATCGGCACCGTAGGACATCACATCCACCTCGCCCTTGATGCCAGGGTTCAGGTACACATAGGGGTTGCCCCAGGGGTCCTTGGGCAACTGGTCCAGGTAATTCTTCCAGTTCGTGGGCACGGGCGGCGTGGTCGGCTTGGTCAGCAGCGCCTGCAGGCCCTGCTCGGCCGTGGGGTAGCGCTGGTTGTCCAGCCGATACAGCTTGAGCGCCTGCATCAGGTTGGTGACATCGGTTTTGGCGGCGGTGACGCGGGCATCGTCCGCGCGGTCCAGTACATTGGGCACGATCAACGCAGCCAGCACGCCGATGATCAGCAGCACCACCATCAGCTCGATCAGGGTAAAGCCTGCCTGCAGGCTGCGGCGAATTGAAACAGGTGTAACAGTCAAGGTGTGGAGCATGGTTTGTCGCATCGGTCAGTGCCATCGGGAGGAAGTCGAGATAATAATCGCGCCATGTTGCATTCACCGCCACTTTCCCCGCCAAACCGCTGGTCAACACGTTTATTTACCTTTGCTCTGGCCGCAGCTGCGGCTGCCAGTGCAGTGTTCTGGGTGTTGCAATGGCCGGGAAGGGTGCCAGCCAATCTGGCAACGGTGTCGACGATGCCCACGGCGGTGATTGACAGCCAGCAAGTGGCTGCGCTGCTGGGTGCCACCCCGGCCACCGGGGCAGAACCGGCCACCAACGCGCCTGCCACAGACAAGGTCCAGCTTTTGGGAGTGATCGCAGATGCCCGCCCTGGCTCGCCAGGCCATGCCGGGAGTGCACTGATGGCCCTCACGGGCGCGGCTGCCAAGCCGTACCGGGTCGGTGACGAAGTGGTCGATGGTCTGGTGCTGCAGGCTGTCAAGGCCCGCAGTGTTGTTTTGGGCCGTGCCGGGCAAACCCAGGGCCTGATCACCCTGGAGTTGCCGCTGCTGCCGGGCATGACCGACTCACCTTGATAGGCCCAGTCGGTCACCCCAGCGGCATCTCTCAAGCGCAAACCAGGCTTGCTTTTCAGGCAGCTATATCAGGCAAAGCTGTCGGCCATCAAGGCGTTGAACCAGGTGTTCATTTGCTTGAAGTTGCCTGTGTTCCAGCCTGTCGATGCGCCTGAGCCAGCCACCGAAGCCACCATGGCCGCCGTGGCCGGGTCGTACTGGAACATCGCCTCCAGCCAGCCAGCCTGGGTCATGGTGATGGTCGAGAAGCAGGCCGAGTTTGTCACGGGTGCCGGGTCAGGCTGCAAACCGGCGAACGACCGGACGATGGCATCGGCACACACTTTCGCCTCCTGGTTGGCAATGTGACCCGCCTTGGGCTGTGCAGTGGCGCTGGAGTCACCAATGATGTGCACCTTGCTGGCACCAGGGACGGTGCTGACATAGGACAACTGGTTGACGCCCGCAAAACGGAAGCTGCTGTCGCCCACCAGCTTGGTGGCGTTGTTCAGACCCGCCGTGGTGATCAGCTTGCCGGCGCGTTGCCCGGGAATCAGGTTGACCACACCGTTGTTGCTGAAATTGCCCATGGTTGTGAAGACACTCCTGGTAGCCGGGTCCACGCTGGTGATGACCGCGTTGGGCACGTACTGGATGCCGTGGAAGGCAAACGCGTTGGTGAAGTTGGTCGCCTCGGCCGCGATCGAAGCATTGGCATCCAGCACATACACCTGAGAAGCCGATTTGGGCTTGTGCACCTTGAGCCAATCCGCGATCAGGCAAGCGCGCTCGTAGGGGCCAGGGGGGCAACGGTACGGCACCTTCGGGATGGTCAGCACCACTGGCGCGCCATCGGTCATGCTGTTGAGTTGACTCGCCAGCAAGGTGGTTTGGGCGCCAGCTTGCCAGGCGTGTGGCATGACGTTCGGGTCGGTCAGACCCGGCACGCTGTCAAACTCGATACCGGTGGCCATGACGATGCGGTCAGCCGTCAGAATCGTGCCGGAAGCCAGTTTGACCTTGACTGCCACCGGGTCGATTTCAACCACATCGCCCTGCACCACGGTGACCCCATAGGCCGATGCCAGCTTGCTGTAGCTGTAGGTCAGACTGGTCAGCGTGCGCTGGCCCGTCAGCACCATCGAACTGAAGATATTGGAGGTGTAGCTGCTGTTGCGGTCGATCAGCGTGACGGCAATGTTGTTGCCCCACAGCCGCAGGTATTTGGCCACCGTGGCACCGGCCATGCCGCCGCCGATCACGATCACACGAGCATTGGGCGTCGGCGTCGGCGTAGGGGTCGGCGTCGGCGTCGGTGTAGGGGTCGGAGTTGGCGTGCCACCGCCCTCAGTGGGTCTCCTTTTGTGCTCGTCAGCCCAGGCTAGTGGGGACGTGGCTGCCAGCAAAACGCCGCTTTTTGACAAGAAAAAACGTCTCTGCATGATGAAGCTCCTGATGGTGTGGGGTTAGCGCTGCGTGGACAGCCAGCTTGAAAGCGACAGCATTTGCGCGTCGGTGTAGCCCATGGCATGTTTGGCCATGATGCCGCTGCCTTCCTTGCCCGACTGGAATTCTTTGAGCTTGTTGTAAATTTCTGTCGCGGACTTGCCCGCGATGTTGTCAAAGCCCGGGCCTTTGCCGTTGGTGCCATGGCACTGGAAACAATTGGACGCCAGCAGCCGTCCCGCCGGTGGTGCGGTTTGCGCCTGGGCTGACAAGCTTAGCCCCAGCGTGCAAAGCGCAGCGCCGACTGCGTTGCGAAGAAGATGTCTCATGGTGAACCTCTCGTTAAGGTGTTGATGGAATGAATGCCCAAACCCAGCCTGGATGTGTCCTGAAATATTGTGACTTTTTCCCAATTTTCAGTCAAAGCATTACACTCGACTTCGTACGAATTAGGGAATAAATCCCAAATCTAATTTGTAACCGAATTTAAATGCACAATGTAGGCATGAATGAGCGCCTCCTACCGGACGAAGCAGCGGACCGCACGGCAGGTCTGCCGCAGCCCGCTTTGGCCGCACGGGCTGTCAGCCAATTGCTCAAGCCGTTGGCCAGGTTGATGATTGACCATGGCCTGCAACTGCCTGCCATGCTGGAGTTGCTCAAGCAATCCCTGGTGGATGAAGCCGTGAGCACCTACGGCACGCCCGATAAAGCCAGCACCGACACCCGCGTCGCCGTGCTCACCGGGGTTCACCGCAAAGATGTCAAACGATTGAGAGACACTGCCAAAACGCGCGATCCAAGCAGCACGACGGTGCCACTTGCGGCATCGGTGGTGGCGCGCTGGATCAGTGATCCACACTACCTCAACGCGGACCAGACCCCACGGCCGCTGGCTCGCACACCCAAACGTGGCAAGCCGGGTGAGCCAGATTTCACCCAACTGGTGGCCGCTATCAGCCGCGATGTAGGTGCCAAGGCGGTACTGGACGAGTTGGACCGGTTGGGCGTTGTTACGGCACAGGACGACGGTTATGTGTCGCTAAAGAGAACCGCCTTTGTGCCTGAAGACGGACAAGCCGAATCATTCCATTTCCTGAGCAGCAACGTCAGCGACCATCTGGCTGCGGCCGTGCGCAACCTGGCACCTGATCGGACGCAGCCGCTGATGCTCGAACAAAGTGCTTTTTCGGCTGAATTGTCCGCGGCACAAGCGCAGCAATTGCAAGCCAGGGCGCGCCAGTTGTGGGGAGCCGCCTTGCAACAATTTTTGCAAACGGCTGCCGTCGCCGAAAAACGCAGTCTTGGGGACCAAGGCCCCAAACACCGTGTCAGGTTTGGAGTTTATTTTCTGGATGCTGTGCAAAACCCGCTGCCCACCAGCCCGGCCAATGACAAACCGAAACGTCAATCCACCAAAAGACCCAAGACATGAAGCCAATTGATCATCCAACCACAGGTCTGACCCGCCGCGCCTGCCTGGTCTTGGTGGGGTCCGCCTTGTCTGGGTGTGGCGGCGGCGGCCTTGCCAGTCTGGTGCCTGGCACGGGTGGCACCGGTTCTCCCCTGTATTCGCAAGGCTCCATCTCGGGCTTTGGCAGCGTGATTGTCAATGGCATCAAGTTCGACGACACCCAGGCCACTGTCCTGATCGACGGTGCTGCCGCTAAATCTTCTGACTTGCGGCTGGGCATGGTGGCTGGCGTGCAGGGGCAGCGCAGTGCCGCCAATGCCACTTTGGGTACCGCCGCTGCCATTGAGGTCTGGTCGATCGCGCTGGGGCCGGTGGAAAGCGTCAGCGGAATTACATTTGTTGCGTCAGGGATGACCATTGACACAGACAGCAACACCGTGTTTGAGGGCATCAGCGCGGGATCATCACTAACCACGGGGCAAACAGTTTCCGTCTGGGGTTTGCAGGTGGCTACCGACGGCTCCAGGTGGAGGGCCACGCGCGTGAATTTGGTAGCGGCCAGCACCAACCGCGTTGTCACCGGCTTGGTCAGTAGCCAGACGACGCTCAACGGCTGGGTCCTTTCTGGCGCTGGCAGTTTGCCAACCAATACCATGGTGCGTTTGCAAGGAACGAGTACGGATAGCACGCACTTGAACGTTTCAAGCACCCAGGTGCTGAACTACGGCTTCGAAACTTACGCCGAGGGTACCCTTGAGATAGAGGGGGTTGTGACCAGTATTCCGGCCAATGGCCGCTTCATGTTGGGCAACATCATGGTGGACGCCAGTGCCCTGGCACTTTCAACCCTCGTCAGTCAACTCGCTGTGGGTAACCAGATTGAGGTGTACGGCTCATGGACATCGGGGGTGCTATTGGCAAGTCAGATCGCGTTGGAAGGCGAGCAGAGCAAAGGGATCGAGATCGAGGCCAAGATTGAGACCTTCACCAGCGTGGCTGATTTTGTGATGCGCGGCCAACGCTGTGATGCTACGCCAGTAAAGTTGAGCGACACCTTGGCCACAAAGTTGTCAACGTGGAAGGGCCTGATTAAAGTCAAAGGCACCATATTGGGTGAGGTGCTGATGGTGACCGAACTTGAGTTTGAAAACTAACCTGCAGGCGGCCGAGTCGGCAGCCTGCAGCTAGCCGCGATTCCCGTCCCGGCGTGGCGCTTTTCGTTTCAAGATAGGATCACGGCATGCCCGCCACACCCCCCTATCAATTTCAAGTCCAGGTCAAGCCGCGTTACCTGCCTGAGCAGTCTGATCCGGACAACGGCCTGTACTTCTTTGCCTACACCATCACCGTGCGCAACACGGGCACGGTGGCCGCGCAATTGATCTCACGCACCTGGAACGTCAACGATGCCGATGGTCACCGCGAAAAGGTCAAAGGCCTGGGTGTCGTGGGCCGCCAGCCGCTGTTGCAGCCTGGCGAAGCCTTTGAATACACCAGCGGCACGCGATTGCGAACATCCACCGGCACCATGCATGGCAGCTTTTTCTGCGTCGCCGAGGACGGCGAGAAATTCGATGTGGACGTGCCGATGTTTGTGCTGGATGCGCTGAGCGCCAGCGGCGGCACCCGCACCCTGCACTGACGGCGCATGAAACGCCACGCAGTCGACCTGCCGGAACTGCTGGACCAGCTCGACCCGAACGCCACACCGGTACAACGCCACCTGTGGCTGATCCGGCTGATGGATTGGGTGCGTGGCAACGCCAGTTCAGTGTCGATGTCGCATTCGCGCCTGACCCTGCTGCTGGACGCGCTGCAACAGCGCCCGCAAACCCGCCTGCAGTTGCAACAGTGGTGGCAAACCCTGCTGGAGACGGTGGATGCCACCGCCCTGCTGGCGGACTACGGATTCGCCTCGCGCAGCGCTTTCATGAGCGAGTTCGCCGAGCGTCTGCGCCTCAAACTGCTGCCCGGCA
The DNA here is from genome assembly GCA_903905735.1 of uncultured beta proteobacterium. Classification (GTDB taxonomy): domain Bacteria; phylum Pseudomonadota; class Gammaproteobacteria; order Burkholderiales; family Burkholderiaceae_C; genus Rhodoferax. The sequence continues at coordinate 5,573 of CAIVHU010000019.1, read as the reverse complement.
CGCCTGAGACAGCCGATGCCGCGACCCTGTTTGCGCTGGTGCTGAACCAGCCGTTTGATGCGCAATGGATCGGCGCGCTGGATGCCACCCTGCTGGCACGTCTGGCAGCACTGCTGCACACCGGACCCGAATCACCTTCACCGTCGCCCGGGAAAAACAGCACGGACAAGCCGTCTGACTGGCAGGTCACACTGATGGAAGCCATCACCTTCTGCACCAGCCAGATCCGCGCTGCCGGGTTTTCTCCCGATTTGCGCCTGCGCATGAGCGCGCCTGCGCGCCAGGCCGGGCCGTTTCACACCTTGACCACCAGCTTGGAGGCGCTGGTTTCAGTCTGGCACCAGAACCCCCATCAGCCCACAGTGGGATGCCAGCAGGCGCTGCAGCACTTCCAGAAGCAACTCGACGACTGCCGCCATGCCGCAGCATCGGTTTACACCCATCTGGACGCGCATGGCATTTCGGTCAACCTGGTGTTCCAGTTGCGCCAGTTGCGCGAACGGGTGCTGCGCATCCGCGCGCTGCTGGACTGCCTGTTTTCTGCCACGCCCCAGCACGCTACTGCGCACCTGTTGGCGCATCTGGTCAACGTCGGGCAGGAGCGCCTGAGCCTGCGCGCGCTGATCGCCGCCAATTCCTCGATGCTGGCGGCCAAGGTGGCCGAGCGCAGCTCGGAAACCGGCGAACACTACATCACCCGCACCAGGGCCGAGTACCGGCAGATGCTGCGCGACGCCGCTGGCGGTGGTGCCGTGTTGTCGATCACCACGCTGATCAAATTTGTCGTGCTGTCGGCCGGCCTGTCGGCCTTCTGGAGCGGCTTTTATGCCGGCATGAACTACGCGCTGAGTTTTGTCCTGATCCAGCTGCTTCACTGGACGGTGGCTACCAAACAGCCCGCCATGACCGCCCCGGCGATGGCCGCCAAGCTCAAGGAACTGGACCACCCGGGCGCGATTGAAGGTTTTGTGGACGAAATGGCGCACCTGATGCGCTCGCAGGTGGCCGCCATTGTGGGCAACCTGGCGCTGGTAGCCCCGGCCGTGGTCCTGATCAGTACCGCCCTGTGGTACGGCCTGGGCCGCCCGGCCATTGATGCAGCCACCGCCGAGCACGTGCTGCACGACTTGACCCTGCTCGGGCCCACCGCGCTGTTTGCCGCGTTCACCGGCGTGCTGCTGTTTGCCTCGAGCATCATCGCAGGTTGGGTAGAAAACTGGTTTGTGCTGCAGCGGCTGGACTCGGCGCTGCGCTACAACCCGAGTTTCACCGCTGTGCTGGGCAGCGCGCGGGCCGACCGCTGGGCCACGTTCATGCGCAACAACATCTCTGGCCTGGCGGCCAATGTGTCGTTGGGGCTGATGCTCGGGCTCATCCCCGCCTTTGCCGGGTTTTTCGGGCTGGGGCTGGAGGTGCGCCACGTGACCCTGTCCACCGGCCAGCTCGCGGCTGCAGCGGCCAGCCTCGGCGTGGATGTTTTTCATCACCCGGCTTTCTGGTGGTGTGTCGGTGGCCTGGCAGTCACCGGGCCGCTCAATGTTGGCGTGAGTTTTTACATGGCGTTTCTGCTGGCACTGCGGGCCCACAACGTGACCGGCGTGCAGCGCAGCGCCATCTACGCTGCCTTGCGCCAGCGCTTGCGCCGACGCTTGCTGAGCTTTTTCTGGCCCGAGCCTGCGGTGCGGATTGAGTCCAAGTCAGAAGCCAGCACGCCTGACAAACCATCTGCCGCAGAGTCCAAACATGGGTGAATTTGACCTGATCGCACGTTATTTCGAGCGCCCGGCGCGCCACGCTGTGCTGGGTGTCGGCGACGACTGCGCCCTGCTGCAACCGCGCCCGGGCACGCAGATGGCCATCTCCACCGACATGCTGGTGTCAGGCCGCCATTTCTTTGCCGATACCGACCCGTTCCGGCTGGGTCACAAGTCTCTCGCGGTGAACCTGAGCGACCTGGCCGCCTGCGGTGCCACACCACTGGCATTTACCCTGGCACTGTCGCTGCCAGAGGTGAACGAACCCTGGCTGGCCGCCTTTGCCGAAGGCCTTTTTGCGCTGGCTGGCGCGCATGGCTGCGAATTGATTGGTGGTGACACCACCGCCGGGCCGCTCAACATCTGCATCACCGTGTTTGGCGAGGTGCCGGTGCTGGCGGGTCGCTCGCAGGCGTTGCTGCGCTCCGGAGCCAAGCCGGGTAACGATATTTATGTCAGCGGTACGCTGGGTGATGCCCGGCTGGCGCTGGATGCGCTGCTGGGCAAAGTCACACTGCCCGATGAAATCCTGACGGTAGCGCGCCAAAGGCTGGAGATGCCCACACCGCGCGTGGCACTGGGCCTGGCCTTGCGCGGCATCGCCAGCGCCGCCATCGATGTCAGCGACGGCCTGCTCGGCGACTTGGGGCATGTCCTTGAAAAATCCGCTGTCGGGGCCACGGTCGAGGCCGATAAAGCTATTGAATTGATATCAGCTCACGCTTATTGCACAAGGGCTGAAGGCCAATTTGGCTTAAAACTCTCAACAGACCAATGGCGCGCGCTGGCACTCGCGGGCGGCGACGATTACGAGTTGCTGTTCACCGCGCCACCCTCCTTGCGTGAAGCCGTGGCGCAAGCCGCGCAAAGCAGCCAGACCCCGGTGACGCGCATCGGCCAGATCAACGCCGCGCCGGGCTTGCGCCTGGTGGACAACCAGAGTCAGCCGCTGGCCAACACCTATGCGTCGTTTGATCACTTTGGGTGAAAACGGCGACCGGCTGCTCTATTTCAGCACCTTCCAGACCAGCGCCAGCCCGGCCGCCCACAAATCCAGCCCTTGGCCGTCGCTTGAGAGCACCAAGCGGCCGGTCTGATTGGCTTTGGCCTCGCGCTCGGCGCGCTGGCGGTCACGCTCCAGCATCACCAGCGCGTCGGCCAGCTGCGGCATCTTGATGCCGCCAGCATCCCGCGCGGCCGACTCGTAACCCACCAGCGCACGCTCCACCGCCTGCGGGTCCAGCAACGAGAGCGCCGAGCGGCAATGCGGGCAGGCAGCGTCGGTACGCAAGTCCACTGGCGCACCGCAATTGCTGCAGTTGATCACTTGCAGGCGCTGCGCCATGTCGTCGATCTCGGCCGTGGTCAACTGGCGCACAAAGCCTTTTTCGATCATGAACGAGCCAAAAGTGCTGAAGCGGCCATGCCGCTGCGGGCAGCGGTGGGTGATGTAGCGCCCGCTTCTCACCACATCAAAGCCCTGCGCCAGTGCTCGGCTGCAGCGCGGGCAGGCCAGTTTTTGCGGTAGCGCGTGCACGTCATCATGGCGGTGGTCGTGCAACTGGCGAAACAGATCCACGATGGCGGCCGGGGCCAGCTTAAGGTTTTCCTGCGGGTCAAACCAGATACCGCGGCAGGCAAAGCAAAGGTCAATCTCGACCTGACCACCGACCACACTGGCCAGCGACTGCAAGGTCATGGGGTTCTGACACGAGGGGCATCTGGAGGTAAATGGCATGACTCAGGCGTGGCACTGTTGTACACCACCCCATCGTATCAAGACCCGGGAGCTGACCCTCGACCCGCATACCCACCGGTGCAACAGCGCCCGAGCTCAGGGTTGCCGCACTCTATCCACCATTGGGACCGTTGTGGCAATCGTAGCAACCCACGGCCTGCCCGGCAGCAAAGGTTTTGGTCGTCTTTTTGACTGTCAGGGTCTTGCTCATCTTGACCTGGCTTAGCGGCGTGCCGCGATAAGTGGCCCCGTGACAGTAGGCGCAGCTGCTCAACGCAGACCCCTTGGCCGCACTCTGGTGCGCAGAAATCCAGGCATTACCCGTCGTGTGCATTCCATGGGGGCCGCCACTGACGGTGGTGGGCACGGTGGTATGACAGGCCGTGCACTCACTGATGGTGCCGGCATGTCCTTGCACATCATTGCTCAACACATTGTCATTGGCATGAGATGTTGGGTATTCAGCGTGGGTTGCACCGTGACAGGACTCGCATTGCAGCCCCCCGTGCCCATTGCTGAAACGGTACAAGTTGAAACCAGCCGCCGGCATGTTGGCGTTGGAGGCAAAGCGGTTATCGGTCCAGACGTTGGGGATACCGGACGCATTGACCCCGCTGAGTTCGCGTTTGCCATCATGGTGGCAAGACTGGCAGGTGGGTTGATTGAGCCAGCCGGTACGCGCCGCACTACCCACCGCCAGCATGCTGCCGTGACAGCTTTGACAGTTCATGGCCGGTTGGCCGCTGGCATCGAGCGCGTTGCCCATCGGCCCGCGCAGGCATTGCGTGACAGACCCGGGGTGACACAGGTAGCAAGAAGTTCGGTTGCTGCTGCTGTTGAGTGTCAGCAAGGAAATCGGATCTTTGACTGTGGCGTGCAGGGTATGCAGCGCCTGCGTCAGCGGCGTGATGCCTGCGATGCCGGTGCCCGGCAGTGCATTGGAGCTGTGACAGGACGCACACAGAATCGGCTTGCCACCCTGGGCCGTGGCCGCCAGGCCCGACGCGCTATAGCCCAGCGTGGCCAGGGCTGCCGTGAACTTGGGGTCAGACAGCTTCTTCTCGTCATGCAGGCGCAGGATGTTGCGCTTCCAGTCTTTCTCGGGATCGGCATCATTGACCCAGCCTGCTGCGGGTTTGGCATCGATGCTGGTGACGGACGACGCGTGGCAGGACTTGCAACTCATCTCGTCGCTGACTGGCAACACGGTGCGAGCGACGGCGAGCACCTTTCCGGCGGCCTCTTTGGCCACCACTTTGACCATGGGGTAGAAATTCTTCACGCCGCCATCGTCATAGGGTGTCATGGGAATGCCTTCGGCCTCAAACCAGTTGTTCGTGGCGTTGAAGTTCATCGGGCGCGGTGTGGTGGAGGTCACGGCATTGCCGACAAGGCCGACATCGATAGCCGGTGCCACGCCAAACAAGGATTTGGCCCAGGTCCAGAAGTTGGTCTTGGTGACGCTGGTGGTGTTGATGGAGCCAGCAGCGTCTGCCAGCGCCTCATAAGTCAGCGTCACCCCGGCGGTGACGAGCCCCCCGTTGGCGGAGCCGTTGACCAGTTGCGCATGCAGGTTGTTGTAAGGCGGCAGGATGGAAAACACCGAATAATCCTTGCCATCGACGCAGTGCATTCCCAGATCGTTCCATGCCATCAGCGTGTAGCCGGCGGTGCCAGTCGGCGTTGGAGTTGGCGTAGGTGTCGTCGTCCCACCGCCAATTTGGCCGCTACTGCCCGGTGTAGAGGCACCACCGCCGCTAGCTCCGGATGACTCACTGGTGTTGCCATCCAGTTGGGCCGTCGAACTGTTTGCCGATCCCGCGCTCCCCCCGCCACCACAGGCCAGCAGCGCTGAAGTGACCACGGCGCTGAGACCTATGCGCATCGCTCGATTCATGCTTGTATTCATCGCGACTCCTGATATTGACGGATGGCTAGACCTGCGTAGTACCCAAAAATAAAGCTGAACTTTTGTTGGTATTCTGCCTATCCTTCAGGGATGCAGCAACAAAACCAGATCAAGCGAACCCTCGCACAACCCGAGTCGATTGAAGTCATCCGCAGCCAGCTTGCCAGCAATA
>CAIVHU010000018.1 GCA_903905735.1 uncultured beta proteobacterium | reverse complement strand
TGGCGGGTTCAGGTGCCTGTCAACAGGCTAAATACCTTCAGCATCGCGCAAAGGGTCTATCAGCTCATGGTTGATTGTGCCCCGGTCGGGTGGCGCGCTTCCCATCGAGTGATGATCTGTCTCATCCTTCAGCCCCACGCCTGTGAGCTGCTTGATTCGCGCCTGCGTCAGCAACTGGTGCAGCGTTTTTGCGGCGGCAGCAATGGACAGGCCCGCTGGCCGGACGTTGGAGATGCAGTTGCGTGCGGCATCGGTGGTGCCTATTTTGGGTGCCCAGGTGAGGTACAGCCCCATGCTGTCGGGTGAACTCAAGCCGGGGCGCTCGCCAATCAGCACAACGACCAGGCTGGCGCGCAACTGATCACCCACTTCGTCACCAATGGCCACCCGGCCTTGCGCCACCACGGCCACAGGGGCGACGGACCAGGGTTGGGCTGTGTCTTGTGCCAGCCGTTTCAGCATGACAGATAAAAAGGGCGCAGCGTTCTGGTGGATGGCCAAGGCTGACAGGCCATCGACCACCACAAAAGCCAAGTCATAAAGCGGCGTGCCTGCGCCGTTGGCTGCGTTGCCATTCAGGTGTGATGTATTGCGCCAGTGCGCCAAGGCCTCCAGCGACGGCGCATCCAGCCGCCGCCCCAGATCAGGCCGCTGCAGATAGGTGGCGCCGTCGGCCGCCTGGCTGTGCAGCGGCAGGGTTGGCAAGCCCAGGTCTTGCAGACTGGCCGCCAACCCCAGCCCGTCCAGCGGCAAATGCACCGCGTCACGCGCCTGGGCATGCGCCAGTTGAAACGACAGATGCACAGCCGTGGGCTGGCTCACCCCGGCGCGACCCAGCGCAATGCGGGCATCAGTGAACTGACGCAGCGCGTCCCACGGCGTGGGAGTGATCAGGCTGGGTGGTGCTGCCATAGCTTCAAACTGAGGGCCCAGCCAGTCTCTGGATGGCTGCGGAAAAAGCGCTCGGTAATTGGGTAGTCAGGCGCTGCTGTGGCTCGCCCGGGCCCGCTGCGGTAGCGAGCCCCATTTTTTCCAGCCAGGCTTCAAACTCGGGTGCCGCACGCAAGCCCAGCACCTGGCGCAGCACCTGTGCGTCGTGGAACGAGGTACTTTGGTAATTGAGCATGATGTCGTCCGAGCCCGGCACCCCCATGATGAAATTGCAACCCGCCGCGCCCAGCATCAGCATCAGGCTGTCCATGTCGTCGCCGTCGGCTTCGGCGTGGTTGGTGTAGCAGATGTCGCAGCCCATGGGTACGCCCAGCAGCTTGCCGCAGAAGTGGTCTTCCAGACCCGCGCGGGCAATTTGTTTGCCGTTGAACAGGTATTCTGGGCCGATGAAACCCACCACCGTGTTCACCAGCAGCGGCTTGAAATGCCGCGCCACCGCATAGGCACGGGCCTCAAGGGTTTGTTGATCGCAGCCGTGGTGGGCGTTGGCGCTCAAAGCACTGCCCTGACCGGTTTCGAAATACATCACGTTGCCTGAGCGTTGCCCGTCTGCATCCAGCAGCGTGGCACGTTGCAGCGAAATTGCCGCCTCGCGGGCTTCCTGCAACAGCGCCAAATTCAGGCCAAAGCTGCTGTTGGTGGCCTCGGTGCCGCCAATCGACTGGAACACCAGATCCACTGGCGCACCGCGCTCGATGGCTGAGAGCGTGTTGGTCACATGCGTGAGCACGCAAGACTGGGTCGGGATGCCGTAGTGGCTGATCACATCGTCTAGCATGTGCAGCAGGTGCACTACCTGCGGCACGTTGTCGCTGGCCGGGTTGATGCCGATCACCGCGTCGCCGCTGCCCAGCAGCAGGCCGTCGAGCAGACTGGCGGCAATGCCCTGCATGTCGTCGGTGGGGTGATTCGGTTGCAGCCGAGTGGCCAGGCGGCCGGGCAAACCGAGGGTGCTGCGAAAACGCGTCACCACCTGGCATTTGTGCGCGATGAGGATGAGGTCTTGCAAGCGGCAAATCTTGCTAACAGCTGCCACCATTTCGGGCGTGAGGCCCGGTGCCAGCGCCGTCAAAGTCTGGGCATTGGCGTTGTCACCGAGCAGCCAGTTGCGAAAATCGCCGACCGTGAGGTGGTTCACCGGGGCAAAGGCTGCGGCATCGTGCGTGTCCAGAATCAGCCGGGTGACTTCATCGATGTCATACGGCACCACCGCTTCATTCAGAAAGGTGGCCAGCGGCACGTCGGCCAGCGCCATTTGCGCCGCCACGCGTTCCTGGGCATCGGCCGCCGCCACACCCGCCAGCATGTCACCCGAGCGCAGGGGGCTGGCCTTGGCCAGTAGGGTGCGCAAGTTATCAAATTGATAGCTTCTGGTGCCGATGAAATGTCCGTAAGGCATGGAATCACAGGGTGGATGTGGCGCACCTATTTTGCACCGTCCGAACAAAACCGATTGAATCTGTTAAATTCTGACCATTCAGATCAGAATTCAGGAGGTCTTATGCAAACATGGCAAATGCAAACCGCCAAAGCGCGTTTTTCTGACTTGGTCAGAAGCGCCAAGCAAGATGGCCCGCAAGACATCACCGTGCATGGCCGGTCGGTGGCGGTGGTGGTGTCGCGTGAGATGTTTGACCGGCTCAGTGGCAACGCCCAGTCGCTGGTGACGTTCATGCAGCGCTCACCTTTGCACGACGGCGACGATATTGTTTTTGAGCGTGACCCAAGCCTGCCCCGCGAGATTCCGCTGTGAGTTATCTGATTGACACCAATGTGATCTCGGAACTGCGGCGCAAACAGCCCGATGCCAATGTGGTCGCCTGGTTTGAGCGCTGCGCGGCGCAGTCGCTGTTCTTGAGCGTGCTCACCTTGGGTGAAATCCGCAAGGGCATCGAGCGGCTGGACGATGCCAAACGCCGCCAGATCCTGGTGGATTGGCTGCATGTGGAACTACCGACGTTTTTTCTGGGGCGAGTGCTCAGCGTCGATGCTGCTGTGGCTGACCGCTGGGGACGTTTGCAAAGTGATGCAGGCAGACCACTGCCCGCCATCGATGGTCTACTGGCTGCCACGGCGCTGCAGCATGACCTGACTTTGGTGACCCGCAATATCAAGGATTTTCAGGGGTTGGGCCTGCACATCATCAACCCTTGGGTGATGTAAGTCCGCACATCGCCTGACGGCAGAATTGCCAGGAAAGACTCAATCCAATGAAACTGCTGCTTTGATTGGCTCCGGCTTTGCTGCGTCATTCAGTACTGACCTCCAAGATGGAATGGAGGCGAACGCATCCGGTTTTTTGTCCAACGCAGCATCCATCTGCTTAGCGAATTGCAGCGCCCAGACGCCGAGTGCATCGACAAATTGCTTCTTTGCAGGGTCTTTGAACGACATTGTCTTATTCCAGGGATTCCTACCCCAGGACACTTCGGTTTCCCTTGCAAAACCCATGACTTCAGGATTGATGTGTAGAGTTATGTTGAGGAAATTTCCGTGGTTTCCGTTTCGGGTGAATTTGATTTGAAGGACTGTTGGTGGTGGGCTGATACCTTGTTCAACAAAAAGTGCGTACAGCTCAGCATCTTTACCCCCCGGATTGTCTCCATAGGCATTGATGTGATTGATCGTCACACAGTTGTCCTCCCACATGGTTTTGCCGATATTTGCTTTGTAAAGCATGTCATCACGTTTGCAAGGTTCGCCCAACCATTGCAAATTCGCCTGCGCCAATGTTGCACTGACAAACATTACCGCAACCAACTTTTTATTTTCTGTTTGAAACCATGCCTATCCGGTTGACACAGGTTGTTCTGAAATTGATTCCCTCACCGCGCCCGCGACGCGTTCCAAGCCTCCGACTTTGGCCAACTCGCCGGGAGAAGGTGCTGAAAGTTCAAGATTGGCCGTCCGGAGCCCAACGTGCACAGATTCTTCCATGGACTGAACTTTCAACCTGTGCCGACCGGATAGGCATATTTGAAACAGGCCGACGTCGCCGATGGGGACTGTGTGAGAACTGCCCGTGCTGTCACGTCTTTTTATATCGTAGAGTCGCCATTTGCCCTCGCCGTTCCATATTGGATAGCCGCCAACTGTTGCATTCAATTCAAGTGGGTCAGCCAGTTTGAAATCGCGCGGTTTTGTGCCGTCAAACACATCCGCAGCGACCACAAGATGACTGAACAAAAACAACCAAAGGCAGATGCCAAGTTTTTTCATAAACGCTCCCTTGAAAGAAATAGACCTGCGGTCTTGTCAGAAGAATGCAGCACGGAGTTGTAAACCGCATTTGCAGCCAAAATTTTGCTTCTAATCAATCAGCCATCTGTTGTCAATTGTCAAGAGTAGCTATTCAGATGTTCGAATTTGAAGCCGATGACTTCGACCCCCGCATCATCGTCAGCGCCAGCACCGCCGAGGCCACCATCAGCAGCAGACTCACCGCATTGAGCACCGGCGTGGCACCTTCGCGCATGCGGCCGTACATCATGACGGTGAGCGGCGAGTCGGAGCCGACCAGCATCAGCGTGGTGTTGAAGTTCTCGAAACTCATTAAAAAGGATATTGCCGCCGAGCCGATGAGCGCGGGCTTCAGGTAGGGCAGGGTGATGGTCCACAACACCGCCAGGCGTGACGCACCCAGGTTGTAGGCGGCTTCTTCGAGCGTGATGTCAAAGCGCTTCAGGCGCGCGGTGATGGTCAGCGTGGCAATGGAGACGATGTAAGAAAACTGCCCCAGCACCACCAGCGGCAATCCCGGGCGCAAAAACTCCAGTTCCAAACCATACAAATCGTCGGCCAGATTCGCAATGCGGCTGGCAAACGCCAGGATCGAGATGCCCAGAATTACGCCCGGGATCACCAGCGGGGCCAGCATCAGCAGTGACAACGTTTGTTTACCCCGAAACTGGGTGCGCTCGATCAAAAACGCATTGGCCGTGCCCACCAGCACCGACAGCACCGTGACCCAGCAGGCCACCACCACGCTGGTCCAGATGCTGTCCAACATGGCAGAGTCTGCAAACAGCCCGATGCGCCCGGCATGGCCCACAAACCAGTCCAGTGTGAAGCCGCGCCAGGGTGGGGCCGGGTAAGGCGCGTCGTTGAACGCAAACACCGCCACCACCACCAGCGGCAGGAACAGAAAGGCGAAAAAAGCCACCGCGTAGACCACGGTGCTGACGCGCAGCCAGGCCGGGCGGGGGAGTGAAGCAATCATGTTTTTTGCATCACTTCGCCAAACTTCTGACCGCTAATTTTCAGTCCCGCCCAGACAATGGCCGTACTCAAACCCAGCAGCAAGAAGCCAAAAGCGGCGCCCTGCTCCCAGTTAAACCGCGTGATGAACTGGGTATAGATTTGCTCGGTGAACCACTGCGAATTCTTTCCGCCCAACAGCGTGGGTGTCAGATAGTTGCCCAGCGTGAGCATGAACACCACGATGCAGCCCGCCACGATACCCGGCGCCGCGTGCGGAATGATGATCTGGCGCAGGATCGACCAGCCGTTGCCACCCAAGTCGTAAGCGGCCTCGATCAGCGAGTCGTCCAGGCTTTCCAGTGCGCTGATCAGCGGAATCACCATGAACAGCATCGAGGTGTAGACCAGCCCGACCAGAATCGTGGCGTCGTGGTAGAGCATTTCCACTGGTGCCGGGGT
>CAIVHU010000017.1 GCA_903905735.1 uncultured beta proteobacterium | reverse complement strand
ACTCAGGGTAGTATTCATGGGCGGGCAGCGATCTCTGGATTCAGTGCTTGGATTTTCCCGCACTTGGGCAGGGCTACCCTCAATTTTTTGCCTCTGATTGCAGCTAATTCGATTGGCTTACTGAATTCCGCAAGTTGCTCGGTAAACATGAATTGGCAACTTCGCGACCGTCAACCGCAGTTTCTTTGGAGAGTTCAACAACTCTGTCTTTACGTCGTTTGACCACCCGAGCCACCACTTGCGCCAGCAACGGGTTGGCCAGGAGGGATGCGGCGGCGGCAGCAGCTGCCGCTTGCCCGGTCTGACCGCGTGCCAGTTCTTGCACGGCAAGGCGCGTCAGCGCGACGGCCTGACGCTGGGCCCGGCGGGAGATGGAAAAATCGGTGCCGCACCGCGCACACACCTGCGCCTCGCCCAGCCGCGCACGGCAAGCCAGGCAGCGATCCAGCGGTTCCATAGGTAATATCATGCGTCGAAAGCTAGTCAAGGTAGTACAGCACGTCGGCCAGTGCTGCCATCGCCTTCTGCAGTTCAGCATCCGCCTGCGCGGTGTCGCTTGCCATGGCGTCACGCACGGCTTCGATGTTGTCGATCAAATCTTCGCGGTCATCCGCACCGGCCGTTTTGAGCAAACGCTCGGCCTTTTCTATCAGCGCCTCCGCCTCGACTATGCTGCGCCGGTGCTCCAGTCGACCGGCGTCTGGCTGTGTCTCATCGTCCTTTGCATCAACATCTGTATCGACTGGCAACGCAGTATCGTCGTCAAACATGGCGCGGATGCGCCCGCGCGCCTCATTGAGCTTGCCGTCCTCAAAGCGGGAAATGGCGTTTTCAATGGTGATGGCGTATTGCAACCCGGTTTTCTTCTCGCTGGCGCGCACCTGCAGAATGCCGTTGATGTCGATGGAGAAGTCAAGCACGATGGGGTTCCCGGCCGGCACCTCGCGCAAGCCCTCGACGAGGAAACGGCCGATCTCGATGTTGTCGAGCGCGTCGGGCGCCTCGCCCTGAAACACGGTGACATCGACCTCCACCTGGTTGTCGTACATGGTGTAAAACACGTCACTGCGCGATGCCGGTATCGGTGTATTGCTTCGGATCAACGGAACAAAACAATACGGATACTCCCGACCATCGAGTATGCCGAACGAACTAGTGCCAAAGGTGTACGGCGTGACATCGATCAGCACCATGGGTGACGCACCCCCGGCAATGGTCTGGCCCTGAATCGCAGCACCCATGGCCACGCACAGGTCGGGGTTGATTTCGCCATGCGGTGCGATGCCGGTCAGCGCCTCCAGCAGGCGCGCCACCATCGGCGTGCGCGTGGCACCGCCCACCAGCAGCACTTCATCAAGATCCGAGACCGTAAGCTTGGCCCCACTCAAGGCCACATGCACGGCATCCATGGTCTCGGTGATGTAGGGCTCGATGAGGGCCTCGTACTCGTGGCGCGAAATTTCGAGCGACAAATGCACCGGTGCACCGTCTTTCTCAAACAAAAACTCTTCGGCCAGGGTGGCGTAGGGGCGCTCCGACAGCGCAATCTTGCCAGCCTCGGCCGCCCGCTGCAGGCGCGCCATGGCAATCGGCGAGGCGACGGCGGTGGCGGCATCGATGCCGTCGGTACGTGCCAGGTGGGCCAACACGAAGTCGACAATGCAGCGATCAAAGTCATCGCCGCCCAGGCGGTTGTTGCCGTGGCTGGCCAGCACCTCCACCAGATCGCCTTCCATGTTGACAACCGAAACGTCAAACGTGCCACCGCCCAGGTCGTACACCAGCGACTTGCGCGACACTTTGGCAGGTGCCTGCGCATCGGCACGGCGGTGTGCACCGTAGGCCAGAGCCGCCGCCGTGGGTTCGTTGATTATGCGCACCACCTCCAGCCCGGCGATTTCCCCGGCCTCGCGCGTGGCCTGGCGCTGGGCATCAGAAAAGTACGCCGGTACGGTGATCACCGCGCGCTGGACCGCCGCTCCCAGATGCGCCTGTGCAATCTTTTTGAGCCGCAGCAAGATCATGGCTGAGATCTCGGGCGGGCTGTACTGCTTGTCGCCGAGTTGCAGCCGAGTGGCCTCACCCATACGGCGTTTGATCGAGCGAATCGTGCGCTCGGGGTGCAGCACATACTGGTTGCGCGCCGCCGCACCGACCAGCAGGGCATGGTCCTCGCCCAGCCCCACCACCGAAGGCAGCATAGGCACGCCGTTTTCAATGGTTATGACTTCGATCCGTCCGTCTCGGACGACGGCAATCTCGGAGTTGGTGGTGCCCAGGTCAATTCCAACAATGGTGTCGCTCATGCTTCGCTTTCTCGCTTGTTAACAATTACTTCTGCCAGGCGCAGCAGTTCGTCGTCGCGCATATAGCCACGCCGCACCTCACTCAGCACCTCGCCTGGTGCGCGTGTCTCATCCACGTTGGTACCAATCGCGCGCATGGTGTTGGGGTCGAGTCGGCCACCGACGGCCTCGATGGGCCGCACACGCCGTTCGGTGAGCACATCGTCGAGCCGACCCAAGGTCAGCGCAATGCCGTCGCCCAGGCCCTGCGCGAGCCGGGTCTCGGTGGGTGCCAGACGCGACAGCCAGCCGGGTCGGTAGGCGCTAAACACGCCCATGGCGGCGCCTATGCGGTCGCGCACGTCCAGCATGTCGAGCAACAAGCGACGCTCGGTCTGGCGCTGTGCGCTTCCCGCAGCTTCGCGGGCGCGCTCCAGATCACGGCTTAGACGCAGGTTCTGTTCAGTGAGCATTTCGGTGAGCGTGCGCATGTCGCCCAGCGCCGTTTTGAACTGGCGTGCTTCGACCCGGACCTCGTTGCGCAGCACCGACAACTCGGCAAACAGCAGCGCCAGATTCACCTCAGGCCCGCCTCCTTTATCTTCGGAGCCGTTGCCATCGGCATCGGCATCATCCCAGTCTTCTAGGCAGGCCCGAAACTCCTCGATCAGGCGCTCTTTCGCATCAGTGTCCATCACGCGCCTCCTTTGAGAAGGCGCAACAAGCTGGCTGCGTCGGGACGGCGCGGAGAAAAATCGGCCTCCAGCCAATGCAACAATCCCTCCAGAGTGGGGGGGTCGCGGTCAAACAACGCGTGCTCAAGGCGCAAGCGTTCGCTGGCCACGGCATCAAACGCCCGGCGCACGGCCGCAAAACGCTCGGCATCGCGTTCAGGCGGATGCAGTCGCACAGCAGCGAGATAGGCGGCTCGCACGGCGGCATCGTCGGCACCGCGGGCGATGCCCAGCACTTGGTAGGGGTCACTCATCGAACAGGTTTCCTTGCCCTTCGTCGGGCGCCGTTGTCACAATCTTGTCTGGTCGAACCAGGGGTTTTTTCGCATCACCCTCGTCCAGTCTAGGGATGAAAATCGTTGGCGGCATGGTCAGGGGAGTCTTGGGCTTTTTGACGGGTGGCGTCCTGGGTGTGCCTAAGGAGCCCGTCAACTCCTCAACAATCAGATCGACGACGCGACGTAAAAACGTCTTCTTGTCACCCCCAGACTCTTTCTCGATGTCGCGGATCAGCGCAGCGCCCAAATCTTCGCGCGCGTTCTTAAGGAATGACTTGCCGCCATCCAATTGGATGCCCATTTCAAGCATCGCGCGAAACGCCTTCGGATCCATGATGGGTGGGCCGTTCATCGGGACAAAATCATCAAAATCAGGCGGCGGATTGTCAATCTCAAACAGCGCCTCCATGCGCGCGTCGAGTTTGAAATCCTTGTTCAAGCGTGCGCGACTCTGTGCAGCCTCCAGGTCATCGAAGTCGCGCGTGCCCGCAATGTCTCCTTTTTTGCCACAGCGTGCGGCAACCGCGTGGTAGACAAATACGGGCCAGTCCGGCCAGCGCTTGCGTGCCGCGTTGGCAAACTTTTCCAGCAGGTCTTTCTCCTGGTGGCGACTCAAGGCCTCGCAGATGCGCAGCGTGGTATCGGCATCGAACAGGGGTGCCGGGGCCAATGCCAGTAACGCCTTGCGCCACGCCAGCAAGGGGTCCATCCCTTTGCGGGCCAGGTGCGGCTCGTGTTCGAGCACCTGCACCAAGCCCAGCACGTCGGCCGGTGTCAGTGCCTTTGCCGCATCAATGCCGGCCTCTTTAAGCAGCCCGGTCGCCATGCTCAGGTCCACGCGGTTAAAGATGCCCTGCGCCTCACGCAGCAGGCGCCAGCCAGCGGCCAACCCGCCCCCCCAAGCGGCCGCCGAAAGTTGGGCCAGGCGCAGCCGCTCGGGGCTGGCCGCCGGGGCAGTCCAGGCCAGCAGCAGTTGCAGGCGGCCCTGCTCGGTGGCGGCGCCCAGCCAAGCCCGGGCTTCCTCGATTTCCTTTTTGGCAGGCTCCAACTTAGCCGCAGCAATGTGCTTGGCGGCGTGCGACAAATGCGCATTGCCCAGAAGTGCGCGCACCTTGCGGTTGAGCGGGTCAAGCTCCAGCAGGCGCCGAGCCGTGGTGACCGCCTTCTTGAAGGCGTTGGCAGCCAGCGCGGTTTCCACCGCTTCGGTCAATAAGGCCACGTTTTCGGGGAACAGGGCAAGTCCTGCTTCCAGCCGTTCGCGGGCAATTTTGAGGTCGCCGCCGCGCCGGAAGCTCGCCACCAGCCGAACGTGCACGTCACAGTCACTGGCATCAAACTCCAGGCTGCGCAACAGATACTTGGTAGCTGATTTGTCGAGCACGCCTTCGCGAGACCCATGCGCATTCATGCCCGCCATATGGCGCAGCACCATGGCCGCGCGCATCCGGTCACCGGTGTTGCCACTGCTGACCAGCAAATCCACTGATTCCAACCAATGTTCTTGTGCATGCTCCAACTCGCCTTTGATTTCGACCGCCAATGCGGTGGCGCATTCCTGTTGTGCTTTGGAGGGTTTGCCAAATATCACCGGCTTGGCACAACTGCGCGGCAGCGCCCACGGTGACAGCCACTGCCACAGACCGGTGGCAAGCGCCTCGGGCAAAACGCGCGCGTTGCGCTGCACCAGATCAAACAAGCTGGCTGCAGGCAGGTCGGTAGTGACGCCCGCCAGGGCTTGCAGCAACGGCGCCCATGCGTGCGCAAAGCCCAGCAAGTCCAGGGCCATCAATTGCTGGCTGGCGTTAAGACCGGCCCAAAGGCGCAGCCGCTGGTAAGCTGATGCGGCCGCAACGCTGCGCAAAGGTGCCGCGAGTGACTCAAATGGGCCGTCCAAAGACAATCGATCAACAGCTGTGCATGCCGCCTTGCGGTCCGTCTCCCAAAGTACCAGCGCCTTGAGCAGCGATCGCAAGTCGCGGTACGGCGAACGAAAGGAAATTCCAGCCAATGCCGCCTCCAGCGCGGCAGCGTCCCCAGCGGCATAGGCCACCAGCGCCGCCAGGGCGTACGCCCGGTGTTGCAGTAGCAGCGAGTCGGCAGGCAGCTGCTTGCAAGTCGCTTCATCGGCAGACAACAAGCCGGGGGCCAACCGCGCCTCGAGGGAAGCCAGAGCGCTGTCGGTTTCGCCATTGGCTGCAGCACTGGCCGCCGCGCGGCATTTGGACAGATAGCACAGCACCTCGCTCAGTCTGCCCTCGGCAATCAGCCACCCCGCGTACGGGCCTTCCCAAAGCGGCAAGTGGCACACCTCGGCGCGAACGCGCCATAACTCAATCGCTTCACGCCGCATGTCCTTTGCCGCAAGCCCTTTTGCGCGCCCTTCGTAGGCGCTGGCAAGCGCGGCAAGCCATTCGGGGCGCTGCTCAGTTTTCAATAACGTTTTGTAACACTCCATAGCATCGCGAAACCGGCCTCTCTGAAGATGGTCCAGTGCCGTGGCCGCCTGCCGGTCGGGCGTGTTGGCAACGGAGAGCGGCTTTTTGGCGGGGCGTGCTACTTTACGGGACATGGTCGACGCAGGTTAAAAGACGGTGGGTGCCAAGCGTGGCAGACTTGAAGTTGGCAATTATGGCGTTCGCCGCCACGGTCAACTCGCCATTTTGGATCTCTATGAGTAAATTCCCTGCCTCTTGGGAGCAGATGTTGATTTGGTGCGCAAGTGGCGGTGAGGTGCTCAGTGGGCATGTGATAGGCAAAAAATTGATGATTGAACGAGGAAGGGATGTCGGTCATACCACGGTAGCGCAAAACGCGATGCGATTTGCCTTCCAGGTACCTGCCGTACACGCGTGTCCACAATGCGCTGCACGAGTGACAGCATGAGTTCAGCGTGTGGAATGCTCCCGAAGTAGTCCGACAAGTCCGCATCCACGACTTCCCGATGACCGTGATAAAGCACATCCTGAACCTCACGCACGGCCTGCTGAGCATTGCGCCCAGCTCGATATGCATATTGCTCGTCGGGAAGATCCGCCTCAAAGATGGGTTCCAGCACCAGCATGGCTGCCGTCATGCACACCCTGTCTCTGAGAGTCGACACGGTTATGCCCAAAGATACAAACCAGACCAGCTCGTTGCGTAGAAAACGAGCGGCAGATTCAGTTTTTTGGGCTCAGGATGGTTATCTCCTGGGATGGGGCTCGGGCGCAAACTGATCAAACAAGCTGGCGGTGCTTGGTCAAGCAAAATTTGCCAACAATGAGGTTAAAAATACCTAGGGTAAACCCTAAATGCCTAAAATTTAGGCATCTGCATTTTTAAAAAATGGGGGGTTTTCTGGCAAGCACTACCTATTTTTTTGAATCCATCTGGACTGGTCTTGCGTACCTGATACACCGCCGGTGGAATCCCTCTGTACCATCAACACACGCAAAGTCCCTGACAATGAACTCATGAATACCGAATGCCAAGATGCCCAGCTCATAGCCCTGCTTGAGCGCGTAGCCCGACAGGACCAGGTTGCGCTCAAGGCTTTATATGACGCATGTGCGGGAAAGTTGTACGGGTTGGCCCTGCGCGTGGTCACGCAGCGCGAGCTGGCCGAAGACGTGTTGCAAGACGCTTTCCTCAAAATCTGGTACGCCGCGCCGGACTACGCCGCCAGCCTGAGCCCACCGATGGCGTGGATGGCGATGATTGTGCGCAGCCGCGCATTGGACATGCTGCGCCGCCGTGCGGTTCAGCGTACCCACCTGACGCAGGAACTTGACGAAACCCTGGCCGACACACTTGACGGCGAAGGCCCCACACCACTGGACTTTGCCCAGGCCAGCCAACAAGCGAAAGCCCTGAGCCAGTGCCTGAACCGGCTGGAGACCAAGCAGCGCGAAGTGGTCAACCTGGCCTACCTGCGGGACCTGAGCCACAGCGAGCTGGCGCTGCAGCTGCAACTTCCGCTGGGCACCGTCAAAACCTGGATACGCCGAGGGCTGGACCAACTGCGCGTGTGCATGGCGCGGTTTGCCTGATTGAATGCCATGAAATTGCATCTTCACCCTGAACTTTTGGACCGCCTGGCAGCAGGT
>CAIVHU010000016.1 GCA_903905735.1 uncultured beta proteobacterium | reverse complement strand
GCCTCATGGCCGAGGTGTTTGAGCTGCGCGAGAGTTTTGAGTGGCGCGGCTTGGGTAACGTGCCCGTCAGCGCCTTGAAAATCCGCCCCGAATTTGCCGCCTGGGATGCCGAGCGCAAGTTTGACCTGCACTATGCCAGCGTGCCGGACCACAAACAGTGTGAATGTGGGGCCATTTTGCGCGGCGTGAAACGCCCGGCAGACTGCAAATTGTTCGGCACCGTCTGCACGCCAGAGAGCCCGATGGGTTCATGCATGGTGTCCAACGAAGGAGCCTGTGCCGCGCACTATTCTTATGGACGATTTCGGGCTGTAGCCCAAATAGATATTGCGCAAGTAGCTGCTGAATAGATAGCATCACACTTCAAACTCACCTATGCCAACAAAAAAAAGCTACCTGCGCCCCATCGATTTCAAATACGGTCACATCGACATGACCCACGGTGCTGGCGGCCGGGCGGCGGCGCAGCTCATTGACGAATTATTTGCCAAAGCTTTTGACAACGACTACCTGCGCCAGGGGCACGACGGTGCCTTGCTGCCGATGCCGACTGGCGGAAAGCTGGTCATGGCCACTGACGGACATGTGATTTCGCCGCTGTTTTTTCCAGGGGGTGATATCGGCTGCCTGTCGGTACATGGCACGATCAACGATGTGGCCATGGCGGGCGCACAGCCGCTGTATCTGGCGGCCAGCTTCATCTTGGAGGAAGGTTTTGCGCTGGCGGACCTGAAACGCATTGTGGAATCCATGGCCACTGCCGCGCGTGAGGCGGGTGTGCCCATCGTCACCGGTGACACCAAGGTGGTGGAAAAAGGCAAAGGTGACGGTGTTTTCATCAGCACCACCGGGGTGGGGGTAGGACCACCGGGCTTGTGCATCGATGGTCGTCAGGCGAAAGCGGGCGACGTGATTCTGGTGTCTGGCACGCTGGGCGAACACGGCGTGGCGGTGATGTCGCTGCGCGAATCGCTGACGTTTGACACGGCCATTGAATCCGACACCGCCGCCCTGCACACGCTGGTGCGAGCCATGCTGCACGCCCTGCCCGACCCGAACACGCTGCATGTGTTGCGCGACCCCACGCGCGGCGGACTGGCAACCACGCTCAATGAAATTGCGCGGCAATCCGATGTGGGCATGGTGCTGCAAGAGGCGGCAATTCCGGTGCTGCCCCAGGTGGCGGCAGCCTGCGAGTTGCTGGGGCTGGACCCGCTCTACGTGGCCAACGAAGGCAAACTCATCGCCATTTGCGCCCCCGAAGCCGCCGACGCCCTGCTGGATGCCATGCGCGCGCACCCGCTGGGGCAAGGCGCGCAACGCATCGGCACGGTGATTCAGGACGACCACAACTTTGTGCAGATGGCCACCCGTTTTGGTGGCCGCCGCGTGGTGGATTGGCTCAGCGGCGAGCAGTTGCCACGCATTTGCTGATCCCACCTCTAAATCATTTGTGTCGTTGTTGCTTGGCTTGCCGTACGTCTGTACTGTCTGCGGCTTCGCGCCTGGGCACAAATGATTTGGAAATGGAATGACCTGCCCGCTATTCATCAAACGGGTTCACCACTTGCACGCCGCAGCCCATAAAGTCACGCACGTTGCGCGTGGCCAGCACCAGTTGGTGCTCCATGGCCGTGGCGGCAATCAGCATGTCAGGGGCGCTGCGACCCATGCCTTGGGCCTGAAATTGCCCGCGCATCGTGCCAGCACGCTGGGCGATGGTCGGCGATATGGGGTAAACCGCATGCAGTTGCTCAACCAGCGCATTGAACAAGGCCAGCTTGCGGGTATTGGGCTGCCAGGCCAGGCCAAAGTGCGCCTCTTCCAGAGTGATGGTCGAAATGGCCATCAACTCCACCGACCGCAGCCACTGCATTACGCGCGCGTCAGGTGTTTTTTTGACGAATTCGCTGATGACATTCGTGTCAGCCAACACAATGGTGGTGCTCATACGAGTCAGTTCTGGGCGGTGTCAGAAAACGCATTGCCACGCTGCCACGCGGTTTGCCGTGAAGCGGACGCTGCTGCGTCAAGCCCGGTGTCGTCCTGCGGCGAAAATTTTTCCCGCAAGCCTTGCAGGCGGTCAAAAAAAGACTGAGCTTCGGTTTGCGCGGCGGCTTGGTGGCCTGCAAAGTAATCAGCAGACACCAGCACCGCCACCGGCTTGTTGCGGTTGGTGATGAATTGGGGCTGCTGCTGCGCCAGGGCAATCAAAGACGACAGTTGCTGACGCGATTGGGCGATTGAAATAGACAT
The DNA here is from genome assembly GCA_903905735.1 of uncultured beta proteobacterium. Taxonomy (GTDB): domain Bacteria; phylum Pseudomonadota; class Gammaproteobacteria; order Burkholderiales; family Burkholderiaceae_C; genus Rhodoferax. The sequence goes on along the minus strand of CAIVHU010000016.1, from coordinate 80,785 downwards.
AAAAACCTTTTATGTACACGATACATGTACATTATAGACAAAGTTAACCATGCCCAGCCTTGAAGTGACTAACGACCCGGCCAGGCCTGGCCTGGCCTGACAAAACGGTAAAAAACACGTGCCGATGGCCTGGAACACTGTTCGGCCCAGCCGCATACTGAGTTAAATCAAGCGCCCTGACAGGGATGCCGAATTTGCACTGCGCCGTCCAGCCACGCCCACATCGGGCTGCATCAGGACCCGTCAACGCGCTCGGCGTGGCAGTTTGGTGCTGGCTTTGCCGTTGTCACGAGGCGGCAGGCCGGTGTGCTGGGTGAGCAGGCGGCCTTTGGTCGGTTGCGCCGGTTTGGTGGCTGACTCCACATCGCGCGGTGCGGATTTGGCACCGGGCGGTGACGAGTTCTTTTTACGCGCGCTTTGATAACCGTCGTCGCCCAGCGGTTGCCAGGTGGGGATCAGGTGGTGTTTGCCGTTACCAATCAAATCTGCACGCCCCATGGCCTTCAAGGCCTCACGCAATAAGGGCCAGTTGCTCGCATCGTGATAGCGCAAGAAGGCTTTGTGCAGGCGGCGGCGTTTCTCGCCGAGCACCACAGCCACTGTCTCGTCATCGCCCTGCACCTCGCGGCGCACGCCGCGCAGCGGGTTGCGGCCGGTGTGGTACATGGCAGTGGCGGTGGCCATCGGGCTGGGATAGAAGGTTTGCACCTGGTCGGCGCGAAAACCGTTCTTTTTGAGCCAGACGGCCAGGTTCATCATGTCTTCATCGGTGGTGCCGGGGTGGGCGGCGATGAAATACGGAATCAAAAACTGCTTTTTGCCTGCCTCGGCCGTGAACTTGTCAAACAGCGTCTTGAACTTGTCGTAGGTGCCGATGCCGGGCTTCATCATTTTGGACAGCGGGCCTTGCTCGGTGTGCTCCGGCGCAATCTTCAGGTAACCACCCACGTGGTGCTGCACCAGTTCCTTGACGTATTCGGGGCTTTGCACGGCCAGGTCGTAACGCACGCCGGAGCCGATGAGTATCTTTTTGATGCCTTTCAAGGCGCGGCCACGGCGGTAAATCTGCACCAGCGGGTGGTGGTCGGTGCCCAGATTGCTGCAAATATCGGGGAACACGCAGCTCGGTTTGCGGCAGGTGGCCTCAATTTCGGGGCTTTTGCAGCCCAGGCGGTACATGTTGGCCGTGGGGCCGCCCAGGTCGGAAATGGTGCCGGTGAAGCCTTTGACCTTGTCGCGGATGTCTTCGATCTCTTTGATGATCGAGTCTTCCGAGCGGCTCTGGATGATGCGGCCTTCGTGCTCGGTGATGGAGCAAAAGGTACAGCCACCAAAACAGCCGCGCATGATGTTGACGCTGAAACGGATCATCTCCCAAGCCGGGATCTTCGTCGCGCCATCGTGACTGCCGTTCTCATCCGCGTAACTGGGATGCGGTGCGCGGGCATACGGCAGGTCAAACACAAAGTCCATTTCGGCGGTGGTGAGCGGAATCGGTGGCGGGTTGATCCACACATCGCGCGCCGTGGTGCCCTCGCCATGCGCCTGCACCAGCGCACGGGCGTTGCCGGGGTTGGTTTCCAAGTGAAGCACGCGGCTGGCGTGGGCGTACAACACCGGGTCGGCCTTGACCTGCTCGTAGCTCGGCAGGCGGATCACACTGCGGTCTCGCGGGGGCACCTTCAGCTTGCCAGTGCCGCTGGGTAATGCCGGGTTGGCATAAAAGGTCAATGGCTGGGACTTAGCCGTCAAACTGGATTTGTCTGGACTATTGACATCAAGTTGGCCTCCAGCACTTATATACCCTGGGCTGATAGCTACTGAATCAGTAGTGACTTGAAGCACCTCAATTTCTTCCTTGGCGCAACTGCTGCCCTGCCCTGCCGCCTGCTCAGATGTCGTCTGATACGGGTTGATGTGGGATTCGATGCGGCCCGGTTCATCGACGCTGGTGGAGTCAATCTCAAACCAGCCCAGGCGGCTGTCGTCATCAGACCGGCGCACAAATGCGGTGCCGCGCACGTCGGTGATTTGCTCGATCGGTTCACGCGCCGCCAGCCGATGGGCGACTTCAACCAGGGCGCGCTCGGCGTTGCCGTACAGCAGCAGGTCACATTTGGCATCCACAACAATGCTGCGCCTGACTTTATCGCTCCAATAATCGTAGTGCGCAATGCGCCGCAGGCTGCCTTCAATGCCGCCAAGAATGATCGGCACCTCCTTGAACGCCTCGCGGCAGCGCTGGCTATAGACGATGGCGGCACGATCCGGTCGCTTGCCGCCCACATCGCCCGGTGTGTAAGCGTCGTCGGTGCGGATTTTGCGATCAGCCGTGTAGCGGTTGATCATGCTGTCCATGTTGCCCGCCGTCACGCCCCAAAACAGGTTGGGCTTGCCCAACACGCGGAAAGGTTCGGCGCTTTGCCAATCCGGCTGGGCGATGATGCCCACGCGAAAGCCCTGGGCTTCCAGCATGCGGCCAATCACCGCCATGCCAAAACTCGGGTGATCGACATAGGCGTCGCCCGTGACCAGCACGATGTCGCAACTGTCCCAGCCCAGTTTGTCCATCTCGGCGCGGCTCATCGGCAGATGGGGTGCCGTGCCAAACCTCGCCGCCCAGAACTTGCGGTAACTGGTCAGCGGTTTGGCAGCGCGCGGGAAAAAGGACACGTCAACAGGGGCGTTCATGCACAACTCAAGGGGGTGGGAAGCGCCCGAGTGTAAGGTTTTGGGCTTGTCAACACACCCGGCAGGGCCTGCATGCTGCGACGCAACAAGCCGGGTGCGTGAAACACGCATGGCGTCCTTGCGCCGCCAACCCACCACCGTCCCATTGCCGCTACAGTGCAGGCTGGCTTTCCAACGGACGATTGACATGACCTCATCTCACAGCTGGTTTTACTGGGCGCTGCTCTCGGCGGTGTTTGCCGCGTTGACGGCGATTTTTGCCAAGATTGGTATCCGGGGCGTGGATTCGGACCTGGCCACGCTGATCCGGACCGCCATCATCCTGGTCGTGCTCAGCGGCTTTGTCTGGTATGCGGGCAAATGGAGCGACCCGTTTGCCCTATCACCCAAAACCTGGTTGTTTCTGGGCTTGTCCGCTCTGGCCACCGGGGCCTCGTGGGTGTGTTACTTCCGGGCCCTGCAGATCGGTGAGGCCTCCAAGGTGGCGCCGGTGGACAAGTTCAGCCTGGTGCTGGTGGCTGTTTTTGCCGTTGTATTTTTGGGGGAACGCCCATCGCTGACCCAATGGGGTGGCATTGGCTTGGTGGGTGCGGGCGTGCTGGTGCTGGCGTTCAACCGCTGAGATTCTGCGCCCGGACGGCGCAAGGGCTCTCGGCTGCCCCGGTTCAGCGCCCAAAGCGCGCCGCGCGGCCCAGTTCGCGCTCGATCTCCAGCAAACGGTTGTACTTGGCCATGCGCTCGCTGCGGCAGGCCGAGCCGGTCTTGATCTGCCCGCCGCCCATGGCCACCGCAAAGTCGGCCATGAAGCTGTCTTCGGTCTCGCCGGAGCGGTGCGAAATCACATAACCCCAGCCCGCCGTGCGGCACAGGTGGATGGCATCCATGGTTTCGCTCACGGTGCCAATCTGGTTGAGTTTGATCAGCGCCGCGTTGCAGGCTTTTTCGGTGATGCCTTTGGCGATGTACCGGCTGTTGGTCACCAGCAGGTCGTCGCCCACGATCTGGATGCGGTCGCCCAGCGTGGCCGTCATGGCCTTGAAACCGGCCCAATCGTTTTCGGCGTGGCCGTCTTCGATGGAGATGATCGGGTATTTGTCCACCCAGGCCTGAAACAGCGCCACCATGTCGGCCGCCGTTTTGTCGCCCTGTCCGCTGCGTGACAGGCGGTACACACCATCTTCGTAGAAAGAACTGGCCGCCGGGTCCAGCGCGATGGCGATGTCCTCGCCCGGGCGGTAACCGGCGGCGGTGATGGCTTCGACGATCAGGTCGCAGGCTTCGTCATTGCTTTTGAGTTGCGGGGCAAAGCCGCCTTCGTCGCCCACACTGGTGCTGTAACCCTTTTTGGCCAGGATTTTGTGCAGCGCGTGAAAGGTTTCAGCCCCATAACGCAGTGCCTCGGTAAAGTTGGGTGCGCCCACCGGGAAAATCATGAATTCCTGAAAATCCATACCCGAATCAGCGTGTTTGCCCCCGTTGAGCACGTTCATCATGGGTTTGGGGAGGTGCACCGCACCCGCACCACCCAGGTAGGCGTATAGCGGCAGATCACTGGCCATCGCGGCGGCGCGCGCCACGGCTTGCGACACGCCCAGAATGGCGTTGGCACCCAGCTCGGCCTTGTTGTCGGTGCCGTCCAGCGCGATCATGGCGAGGTCAATGTCAGCTTGGGCGCGCACGTCGCGGCCCTTGAGCAGAGGGGCAAGGCGTTGGTTGACGTTGGCCACCGCCTTGAGCACGCCCTGGCCGCCGTAGCGCTTGGGGTCGCCGTCGCGCAATTCCACGGCTTCGTTTTCACCGGTGGACGCACCCGATGGCACCGACGAGGTGCCCACCATGCCGTTGTCCAGATGAACGTTGACCCGCACCGTCGGGTTGCCGCGCGAGTCCAGAATCTCCAGCGAATCAATGGCTGCAATACAGGGTTTCATGATCTTTCCTTCCAGTTGAAGACAGGGCAGATAAAAAACTCAGCCGTGTGCACTGCCCAGCACGCCGTACTCGATGGGGGTTTTGGTGTAAAAAAGTCGGATAGGTTCCTGCGCCAGCAGCGCAAACAGGGCTGTCATCTCATCCTCGCTGAGGGCGAACGTGATTTCGATAGGCTGGTCTGCCAGCTCAAAAAAGTGCGCCGAATGCAGGCGTTTGTCGTGGCCCAGCCCTTCAGCGGCAGCAATCACCGTACCACCTGAAATGCCCAGGCCCTTGGCGGCCTTGAGCAACCAGTCGGCCAGCGGCTGGCCATGGTTGCGTCGGTCCTGCTGGGTGAAAATAGTCACTTGGTAACCGTTCATGAGAACCTCCATACGATGCACCGGCGGGTCAGGTCAGCGCCGCCACGGTGGCCATGCCCAGAAAGGTCATGGCCAGCGAACCCAGCACATGGGTGGCAATACCGGCGAAGGCCCAAAACAGGTTGCCTTGCTGCATTTGCGTCACCACCTCGGCAGAAAACGTTGAAAACGTGGTCAACCCGCCCAAAAAACCGGTGATCACCAGCAAGCGCCACTGTGGCGGCAAGTCAGCATGCAAAGCGAAATACGAAATGGCCACACCAATCAGGTAGCCACCTACCAGGTTGGCCACCAGCGTGCCCGGCGGCAGAGTTGGCCACAGGCTGTTGAGCCGGATAGCCAGCAGCCAGCGCAGCAACGCGCCCAACGCAGCGCCCAAACTGATGGAGAAAATCGAGGCAATCAAAACAGCTTCCCTTGTGAGGTCATGGTGGATGAAATCTTAATGTGAAAGAAAGGGTCGATATGCCCATAGTCAACGCAGTGATATGACACGGCCTTGAATGGCGCTTTGCTCGCCCAGCGTCAACACCTGCATGACAGCCCGCACCTGATCGGGCGTCACCATCAAATCGGCCCGTCCGTTCAGATGGTCGCGCAAGTTGACGTCATACGCCAGGTAGTTGCCCGGCGGGTTGGGTGCCTCTCGACGCACCGACACGGGGGCCGCCACCCCTTCCATCACCGCCATCTGCAGCACGCTACCGGGATGCGGGTCATGGCCCCAGTCTGCCAGGGCATCCAGTTGCGGGCGCTGGCCGGCTTTCAACGCCTCTTCCTGCGCGTCCAGGCCATATTTGGTGAAGCTCCCGCTGGTGCCATGCACCGCCCAGCGTGGACCCAGATCAGCCACCAGCGTGCTGGCGTGCAGGATCACCCTCAAGCCCGCGTGTGCCGTGTCGTAGTGCAGCACGGCATGAAACCAGTCATTCACCTCGGAACCGTCGCGCAGGCAGGCCAGATCCAGACTGATGGCGTCAGGCAAGCCCCACAGCACCAGCGCCTGGTCGACCAGGTGTGAGCCCAGGTCAAACCACAGGCCCGAGCCAGGCAAATCTTCTTCGCGCCAGCGACTCGGCACCACCGGGCGGTAGCGGTCAAAGTGCGAGTCCACCTGCACCACGCGCCCCAGAGCTCCGTCGGCCAGTATTTGCTGCAGCGCCAAAAAATCACTGTCGAGCCGCCGGTTTTGAAACACCGTCAGTACCCGGCCCTGCTGCTGCGCGACTTGCAACAAGTGTTCGGCATCAGCCAACGTCACGGTGCAAGGTTTGTCCACCACCACATGTTTGCCCGCTTGCAGCGCCGCCAGCGCCAGCGGGTAATGGCTGTCGTTGGGGGTGGCGATGACCACCACGTCGATGCTGGGATCAGCAAACACCTCGTGTGGCGTGGCCAGCACACGCACGTCGGGCCAGTCCGCAAACACGACGTCGGGCCGGGTGGAGCAGATGCAGGCCAGTTGCAAACCGGGCACGCCGGAGATCAGCGGAGCGTGAAAAATGCTGGCCGCAGAGCCATAGCCAATCAGCGCCACTTGCAGGGTTGGATGGGTTGTCATGGAGGTCAATCGCTTTTCAGGGTTGACGGGGTGGCGTAACCGAGGCCGAGGCCGAAGCGCGGCGCTTTTTCCAGATCAGCCAGCCCACCAGCGGCACCAGCACGGCCAGCAGCGCCAAACGGCCGGTGCCCGAGAGCATTTGCGCTGCAGCGGCAGTGACCTGATCGACGCTGTAAAAGCTCAGCACCAGCGTGGCCAGAATCAATAGGGACAACACGAGCATCATCGTTGAACACCACTTTCCCAGAAAAACGTCTTAAAAACAGCGCAATCATCCCTGAAAATGGCACACCGGTGCAGCACCTGCACCCCAAAATTTCAGACATCATGCTTCACTTTTTGCCAGCACCACTGCTCGGGGCCATTGCAGGCCTGCTCATGCTGCTCAATATTTTGCTGTGGGTGCCCCTGCTGCTGCTGGTGTCGATTGTCAAACTGCTGCTGCCGTTCAAGGCGGTGCGGTTGACGATCGACCCGCTGCTGCTGCGCATTGCCGAGGCCTGGATCGCGGGCAACAGCTTCTGGATGCGGTTGACCCAGCAGTTGGACTGGGACATCAGCGGCATCCAGGACGTGAGCCCGCGCCAGTGGTACTTGGTGGTGTGCAACCACCAGAGCTGGGTCGACATTCTTGTGCTGCAGCATGTCTTTAACCGGCGCATTCCGCTGTTGAAGTTTTTCCTGAAAAAAGAGTTGATCTGGGTGCCGATCATGGGCCTGGCCTGGTGGGCACTGGAATTTCCCTTCATGCGCCGCCACAGCGAGGTCTATCTGAAACAGCACCCCGAGGAGCGCGGCAAGGACGCCGCCACAACCCGTCATGCCTGCGAAAAATACGCGCTGGTGCCCACCAGCGTGATGAATTTTCTGGAAGGCACGCGCTGCACCCCGGCCAAACAGCAACGCCAGCAGTCACCCTACCAGCATCTGCTCAAACCCAAGGCGGGCGGCATCACGCTGGCGCTCGATGCCATGGGTGAAAAGTTTGGCGCGGTGCTGGACGTGACCATCGTCTATCCGGACGGACGGCCCACCTTCACCCAGTTTCTGATGGGCCGGGTGAACAAGGTGGTGGTGCGGGTGCGCACGCTGCCGGTACCGCGCGCTCAAGCTTTGGCCGGACAAAGTCCTGAGCAGGCGCTGCGAGAAACCTGCCAACTGTGGGTGAATCACTTGTGGACCGAGAAGGACGCCCTGATCTCGCAGATACTTGCAGACAAAAACGGGCTCCAGCCATTGCAGTAAAAGCGCTGGCAGCTATATATTCAATAGTATCAATACGCCACACTATGACCGACCTCGCCTTCTCACCCCACCTGCTGGACCTGGTTCTGCTGGTGACTGTCACTGAATTTGTCGTGCTGGGTGTTTTGAACAGCCGCTCGGGGCACGGGCTGCAGTGGCTGGATCTGGGTCTGGCGCTGGCACCGGGCTTCATGCTGATGCTGGCGTTTCGAGTCACACAGCCGCAATCCTTGTCGGTGCCGACGCTGCTGTGCCTGGCGGCAGCCGGCTTGTTACACGCCGCTGACTTTTACCGCCGCCATGTGGCGACTGCCACGCCAGTCGGTGTCAAAAACAGGGCTTGAACGTCACGCGCCTCGTCAGCGCAAGTGCTTGAACATCTTGGCCTTGAAGCTCTCGGGAATGCTTTGACCGCGTCGGCCGGGAATCAGGTCAAACGATTCCCCGGCCTGCAGGCTGCCCGGCTCCTGCACCGCCAGATAAAAGCCGCAACAGCCTTGCTGCGCCATGAGCTTGGATGCCGTTTTGAAGCCCATGGCCGCGTTGAACTTGTAGCAGGGCTCGCGCGGCTGGGTGACACGCAGCGCACAGTCGGCAAAGCGCAGCACGTCACCCACCCAAACGTCCTGCTCCAGCAGGCCTGCGAGCGTCAAGTTCTCGCCCAGACTGCCCCAGGGCAAGGCATCGTCAATGCCGGTCAGACCCGCGGCCACACGGGCCGCCTGCCACAGCGGGTAGTGCTCTGACGGATAGGCGTAAACCGCCTTGTCCAGCCCGCCGTGCACGGACGGATCAGCCTGCTCGTCACCAACCAAGCCCAAGGGCTGCACCGCGACCGGACCTGAGACCGACGTTTTCTGAATGGCGGTGAGCACACTGCGACCATTGATCGTGACGCGGCGGGCGCTGGCTGTCTGGATACCGATGAGTTGTTGCATGTTGGTGTTAAAACAAAAAAATGCTCGGGGTTGCCAACGGCAGGCTGGTCACATGCCGGGCTGGTTCACCTGAGTTCGCAGACAATTGTGGCCCAGAGTGCTTCTCACCCCCTTTCTAACTATGCTTGCCATTCTTCTTCGCGCCCTTTACGGCTTTCAACTGATGTGTGGCGCGCTGCTGGGCAGTTATCAGGCGGTGCTGTCGGCCCAGCATGGCGACGGCGTTTTGTCCCTGCTTTGGGTGCCATTGACGGCTCTGGGACTGCCCCTGGTGCTACAGTTTTTGGTGATACTTACATCGATGATCCAGTCCCGTACGGGGGGCGCTCCAGCGTTATGGTGGCGGGTGTTGTGGGCGGAATACAAGGCGGCTGTGCTGATTTTCATGCTGCGCCAACCCTGGCCACGCGGCCCCGGTGCGGTGCAGAAACCGCTCAACGACGTGCCCAATCGCCCTGCGCACGCCAGCGTGCCAGTGGTGCTGGTGCATGGTTTTGTGTGCAACCACCGGGTGTGGGACGATATGGCCCTAGACCTGCGCAAGGCCGGACACCCGGTGCTGGCGGTGGATCTGGAGCCGCTGTTTGGCTCCATCGACGGCTATGCCAGCGTGATCGATGCGGCCGTGGTCCACCTGCAAAAGGAAACCAGTGCGCCCAAAGTGGCGCTGGTCGGCCACAGCATGGGCGGGTTGGCGATCCGCGCCTGGTTGCGCACCCTCAAACCCGCCCGGCTGGCCAAGGTGGCAGGGATCATCACCCTGGGCACACCGCACCAGGGCACGCGCATCCCGCAACCCGTGGCCACCACCAATGGCGTGCAAATGGGTTGGCACAGTGACTGGGTGCAAGCGCTGTTGGCCAGCGAGAGTGCCAGCCAGCGTGCATTGATGCACATTGCCTTGAACCTGAACGACAACATCTGTTTTCCGCAAGCAGCGCAGCTGCTGCCCGGCGCGCCCGTGACCGAATTCAAAGGCATCGGGCATCTGGAAATGTGTCTGAACCCCCGGGTGATCGACTGGACCTGCCAGCAGCTCGCCAGCCTGACCCGCACCGGTGCCCAGCCATGAGGGGCATGACCAACTATTCGGACATGAAGGACGGCGACGGGGACACACTGGGTCGCTCGCGTCCGCTGTCACTGAGCCAGCTCTTCTGGGCCTTCACCTGGCTGTCATTGCAAGGCTTTGGCGGCGTGCTGTCGGTGGTGCAACGGGAGCTGGTCGACAAACGGCGCTGGCTCACTCGTGAGGAATTTGTCGAGGAATGGGCGGTGGCGCAGGTCCTGCCCGGTGCCAATGTGGTGAATCTATCGCTGATGGTAGGCGACCGCTACTTTGGCTGGCGCGGCGGGCTGGTGGCGCTGGCCGGTTTGCTGACGTTTCCGCTGGTGATCGTGATGACGCTGGCGCTGCTGTTTGCTGGTGTCTCGGACAACCCGCAGATGCAGGGTGCCATGCGCGGCATGAGTGCCGTGGCCGCCGGGATGATCGCTGCCGCCGGTCTGAGACTGGTGCCATCTTTGAAGAAAAATGTGCTCCCAGCCCCCGTTAAATATGCGCTGATAGCTCTTACTTTCGTAGCGATTGCCTTGCTGCGCATTCGCCTGATCTGGGTACTGTTGGGCCTGGGCGGACTGGCCGGGCTGTGGGCTTACCGCCTGCTTGGCCAGCGTGAAAGTGGCCAAGGGCCGGGCCAAGGCCGAGGCAAGGGGCCAGGTCAAGGGCAAGGCCCTGGCGGGGGCACGCCGTGAGCATCACACTCACGCTGGCCGACTGGTTGTCGCTGCTGACGCATTTTTTGTCGCTGTCGCTGCTGGCCATTGGCGGTGCGGTCAGCACCCTGCCCGACATGCACCGCATGCTGGTCGATGACAACCACTGGCTGCTCGATAACCAGTTCAGCGGCTCGGTGGCGCTGGCGCAGGCCGCACCCGGGCCCAACGTGCTGTTTGTGGCCTTGCTGGGCTGGAATGTTGGCTTGAACGCCTCGGGCCATGAGGGAGGTGGCGGTATAGCCTGGGCTTATGGTTTGCTGGGCATGGTTCTGTCGATGATCGGCGTGCTGGCACCCAGCACCAGCCTGACCTTGATGGCATCACGTTGGGCGCACCAGAACCGTGAGCGGCGCGCGGTACGCAGCTTCAAGCAAGGCATGGCACCGGTGGTGGTCGCGTTGCTGATCGCCACCGGCTGGATATTGAGTACGAATCTGGTGACCGTCCGGGCACATTGGCCGCTGTGGCTGCTGTCAGCGGTGAGCGCTGTGATCGTGTGGCGCACCAAACTGCATCTCCTCTGGCTTTTAGGGGCTGGCGCGCTGCTGGGCTGGTGGGGCTTGGTCTAACATCCCGTGCTGTGCCAATCAAGGGGAGCTGTCATGGTTCAAAAATTATTCTTCAAACTCGGTCTGGGCCTGTGCCTGACGATGCCCATGGCGCAGGCCCAGACCGCTGGGCCCGAGATGCTGCTGTATTGCGGCATCACCATGATCAAACCGATGACGGAAATTGCCCAGATCTTTGAAAAACGTGCCAATGTGCGAATCAGGATGGCGCAGGGTGGCTCTGAAGACCTTTACCAATCGGCCAAAAAAAGCGGCCTGGGTGACTGGTACCTGCCAGGCGAACCGTCTTACCGCGCCAAACACCAGAGTGAGGGCTTGCTGGGTGAGTTTGTCACCGTGGGTTACAACCAGATCGCCATGGTCGTCGCCAAAGGTAACCCCCTGAACGTCAGACCAGACCCGCGTGAGACCCTGCGCAAGGACTTACGGGTGATTTTGGGCAACGCCGAATCCGGCAGCATCGGCCAGGAATCCAAAAATGTGCTGGACGCGCTGGGCGTCTACCCCAAGGTGGTCAAGGCCACGGTGTTTTTGTCGCCCGACTCTCGCAGCCTGATGAATGCCATGCGCAAAAACGAGGCAGACCTGACACTGAGCTGGCGCGCCACCGGCTTTTTTGCAGAAAACGCCAGCAAGCTCGACGTGATTGACCTCAACACCAACATCGCCAAACCGCAGGGGCTGATGCTGATCATGCTCAAAAGCACGTCCAACGCAGCACAGGCCAGGAACTTCATGACCCTGGCCAGCGGCGAAGAAGGCCAGGCCATCTTCCGCAAATATGGGTTCCTGGACAACCAGACCCCCGTCAAGCACTGACATGCTTGACTCAGCCCGCGTGGGTGCCAGCGGGCACCTGCCATAACGCCACCTGCCATGACACTGCCACAAGCCGACGCACCTGCCCCAGTGCCTGCGGCCAAGCCGCTGAACACTTCCATGCGCTGGCTGGTGGGCATCAGCTTGCTGTGCCTGATGCTGGTGTTTGGCTTGCGCCGGTACTTTGACCACCTGGAGACCCAGATCAGGCAGCGCGGCGACAACGAGCGGGCCCGGCTGTTCGTGGGCGACGAAATCGTGCACGGCATCCGCGAGGTGGAAAAAGACTACTACCGCCTGGCCGTCACGCAAAACCAGGCCAGTTTTGCACGCATCGACAGCACTATCAACCGCAATCTGGACAAGCTGGAGCACGACCTGAATGTGTTGCAGAACGGTGGCACCACGCGTCGGATGCTGCGGCTCAATGTGGACGGGCAGGACGAAGTCACCCGTGATGCGACTTACCGGGCTGAGGCGAACAGCCAGGCGCTGGTCATGGAAATCATTGAGATCGAGCCACAGATCAGCCAGATCAGGGCGCACACCAGCAGCTTGCTGCAACTGCTGACCAAGCGCTGGCAGGCCATGGACTCGGGCCGCGCTGCCGACTTTTTGGCCGCCGAAGAAGAGGTGGTCCTGAGCCTCAAGCAGATTCCACCGCAGTTTGAACGCATCACCGAAAACGCCAACCGCCTGTTCCTGGAAGGTGACCAGCGTTTGCGCGACCTGGAGACCAACCTGGCGGCGCAAAGCGCCCGCCTGCGGCAAGTCGAAACCCTGCTGATCTCGCTGGTGGTGGTGCTGGGCGGTACGCTGGTGTTGCTGTTCATGCGACGCCTGGCCAGCGCGCTGGAAGAAACTCGCCGCGCCCGTGACGACACCGAGAGCCAGCGCCAGCAAAACGCCACTATCCTCGACACCCTGGCTGACGGGGTCTATACCACCGACCTCGACGGCATCATCACCTATGTGAACGCTGCCGCCGAGCGCATTCTGGGCTGGCGCGCGGCTGATCTGGTGGGCACCAACGCGCACCAGGCCATTCACGTCATCCGGCCCGACGGCTCGCACTATCCGCAGACCGCGTGCCCGCTGTATCTGGCGCTGCGCCAGGGTGACGCCCTGCACGGCGAAGACCACTTTGTGCACCGTGACGGGCGTTGTATTCCGGTGTCGTTTGGCTCCAAGCCGCTCACCCTGAAAGGGGCGCTGGTGGGCTCGCTGCTGTCGTTTCAGGACATCACCGAACGGCTGGCGGCGCGCTCGCAAATCAGGCTGCAGCAGTCGGCACTGGATGCGGCGGCCAACGTCATCGTCATCACCAGCCGCGCCGGGCTGATTGAATATGTCAACCCGGCATTCACGCAAACCACCGGCTACAGCGCAGAAGAAGCCGTGGGTCAATCCACCAAAATGCTCAAATCCGGCCTGCAGGGCAAGTCTTTTTACAGCGCCATGTGGCAAACCCTGCTCACTGGCAAACCCTGGGAGGGAGAGCTGACCAACCGGCGCAAAAACGGCGAGGTCTACCCCGAGCAGATGACGGTGACCCCGATCACCCACCAGGGCGAGATCACCCACTTCGTAGCCATCAAACGCGATATTTCGGAAGAGATCCGCACCCGAACCCGCATGACATTGATCGAATCGGCGATTGCCGAGACCGACCAGGGCATCTACATCCTGGATGCTGAGCCGCACCCCGAGGGGCCGCTGATCCAGTATGTGAACGCTGGCTTTTGCCGTCTCACCGGCTACACCGCGCCAGAATGCGTGGGCGCGCGGGCCGGTTTTTTACGTGGCCCACAGACCGACCCGGACAAAGTCAGGCAGGTTGTCCAAGCGATCGCCCAGGGCCAGAGCATCACCCTGGAGATGGACTACCAACACAAGGACGGCACGCCTTTGGTCAGCGAAGTGCACTTGTCACCGGTACACAGCGACCTGGGCCAGGTGACGCACTACATTGGCGTGCTGACCGACATTGGCCTGCGCAAGCAGGTCGAGGCGGCGCTGCTGGAGGCACGCGACCAGGCACTGGAAAACTCGCGGCTGAAGTCCGAGTTTTTGTCCACCATGAGCCACGAAATCCGAACGCCGATGAACGGCATCATCGGCATGACCGACCTGCTGCTGGACACGCCGCAAGACGATGAGCAGCGCGAGTTCACCACCATCGTGCACGACTCGGCCCAGGCCCTGCTGGTGATCATCAATGACATTCTGGATTTCTCCAAGATCGCAGCCGGCAAGCTCGACATCGAGATCACCGAGTTTTCCGTCGGCCAGGTGCTGCAAGGCACGCTGGAACTGCTGGCCGGCAAGGCACGCCACAAGGCGCTGGCCCTGAGCAGCCACATCGACCCCAAGCTGCCCCTGCGCCTGGCCGGCGACCCCACTCGTTTGCGCCAGGTACTGCTCAACCTCATCGGCAATGCCATCAAGTTCACAGACACCGGTAGCGTGACCGTGCGCGCTTACAAGACATTTGGGCTGGATCAGGCCATGCTGCGTATCGACATCACCGATACCGGCATCGGCATCACGCCGGCCACCCAGGCCAAATTGTTCCAGTCGTTCACCCAGGCCGACAGTTCCACCACCCGCAAATACGGTGGCACGGGTCTGGGGCTCGTCATTTGCAAGCGTCTGGTGGAGCTGATGGGCGGACACATTGGCGTGGACAGCGAGATTGCCAAGGGTTCCACGTTCTGGTTCACCGTGCCGATGCGCTCACTGGACGGCACAAGCAAAGTTGAGCCGCCGCTGTTTGCGGACTCGCAGCCGATGGTGTTTGATGCCGACAACCACCCGATGCTGCCTGGCCAGATCGGCACACCGCGCCTGATCCTGATGGCCGAGGACAATTTGGTGAACCAGCGCGTGGCCGAGCTGCAAGTCGTCAAGCTGGGTTACGCCCTGCAGATTGTGGACAACGGCCAGCTCGCCGTGCAAGCGCTGGAACGTGCGGCGCTGGGCGACGGCCCCACCTATGCCGCCGTGCTGATGGACTGCCAGATGCCGGTGATGGACGGCTTTGAAGCGACCGCCGCCATCCGCCAGGCCCAGTTGCCGGGCCAGCCACGGGTGCCCATCATCGCCATGACCGCCAACGCCATGCTGGGCGACCGCGAGCGCTGCCTGGCCGTGGGCATGAGCGACTACCTGAGCAAACCTATCGATGCCGGGCAGTTGGCAGCCGTGCTGGGTCACTGGGCCGGTCCAGCGCTGCCTTCGCAACAGGATGCGGGCCACCTGCTGGCCGCCAACCCTGATGTCAATTTTGACGAGCTGGAAGGCTATTTTGGCGATGATCCGCAGGTCATGCACAAGCTGCTGATGCTGTTTCAGCAAAGCGCAACCGCGTTGCTGGACCAGCTTGACGAGGCCATTGCCCAACAGCAGGCGTCCCGGGTTGATGCGCTGGCGCGCTATCTCAAGGGCACCTGCGGCAACATCGGCATGACGCACATGGCCCAGATGGCCAGCCGGCTCGAAGCCCAGACCGACGCGCTGGACTGGCCCGGCGTGCAGCACACCCGGCAACAACTCGGCCAGGCGTTTGAGGCGGTGCTGCAAGCCATTGCCAAACGTCAAGGGCTGGAAAAATAAGCTGTTTTTGGCCCTTAGCCCATTTGAAACAAGGAAACATCACTATGAAAAAGATACTGTACCTGCTGCTCTTGACCGCTGTGTGCCTGGCTGCCAGTGCTGAAACCATTGGCGATGTCAGCACCACGTTCAAGCTCCTGAGCCCCAACGACAAGGTGGTGGTGGATGTGTTTGACGACCCGGCGGTGGAAGGCGTGGCGTGTTACCTGTCACATGCCAAAACCGGGGGTTACGCAGGGGCGCTGGGTTTTGCCGAAGACACGTCCGACGCGTCGGTGGCGTGCCGCCAAGTCGGCCCGATCAGTTTCAAGGACAAGATCGACAAGCAGGACGAAGTTTTCAATGCCCGCTCATCCTTCCTGTTCAAACATGTGCGGGTGGTGCGCATGGTGGATGTGAAACGCAACACGCTGGTGTATCTGGTGTACTCCGACAAGATCATTGACGGTAGCCCGAAAAACAACGTGACGGCGGTAGCAGTGCCAACCACACAGCCGATTCCGGTCAAGTAACTTTATAAGGCAAATTGGCCTCCAGCCTAATTAATACGGGCGCAAGAATCTATTATTTTTGTAGCATTTCAGGTCCCTGAACGCTGCCGCAGCGCCTCATACAGGCACACGCCGCTGGCCACCGACACGTTCAGGCTTTCCACCGCGCCGCGCATCGGAATGCTCACCAGCTCGTCACAGGTTTTGGCGGTGAGCTGGCGCATGCCGTCACCCTCAGCCCCCAGCACCAGTGCCACCGGCCCTTTCAAGTCGGCCTGATACAACGTGCGCGGTGCCACATCGCTGGTGCCGATGATCCAGATGTTGCGTTCTTTCAGCTCATTGAGCGTGCGCGCCAGATTCGTCACCATGAAATACGGCACCGTTTCGGCCGCGCCGCTGGCCACCTTGGCCACCGTGGCGTTGATGCCCGCCGCGTGGTCCTTGGGGGCAATCACCGCGTGCACACCGGCACCATCGGCCACGCGCAGGCAGGCACCCAGGTTGTGCGGGTCGGTCACGCCGTCGAGCACCAGAATCAGCGGCTGCTCGCGTTCGGACAAGGGATTTTCCAGGTTGCTGGCCTCCAGTTGCTCAAGCAACTCGTCGAGTGATTTCACCTGTGTCAACTCATGCACCCGCGCGGCCACGCCCTGATGCCCGTGGCTGCCGCACATCTTGGCCAGACGCATGCCGTCAGCCTCGATCAGGCGCACACCCGCCTCCTGGCAACGCTCCACAAACTGGCGCATGCGGGCATCGCGGCGCGTCGGGTCAACAAAAATTTCGACAATGGATTTGGGCGAGGTTTTCAGGCGCACGCCCACGGCATGAAAGCCGAACAGAACTTTGGGTGTAGACATGGCCTGATTATCGTTGGCCCACGCTCCCCGAAAAAGCCTTGTTTTGCACCGATCAGTTGGTGCGCTTACTATGCGCGCCTCAACCCAATCAACCAATCAGGAGAAAAAACAATGGGAACCATGGTGAGTTTCAAGCGTCCGGACGGACAAACTGTCCAGGGTTATCTGGCCCTACCCGCACAGGCCGAGCATGCCCCGGCTGTCGTCGTCATCCAGGAGTGGTGGGGCCTGAATGACCAGATTCGCGGTGTGGCCGATCGCCTGGCCAGCGCCGGCTACCAGGCGCTGGTGCCAGACCTGTACCGCGGCCAGTCGACGGTGGAGGCCGAAGAGGCCCACCACCTGATGGACGGGCTGAATTTTGGCGACGCTGCCTCGCAGGACATCCGTGGCGCGGTGCAATACCTCAAGACGCGCGCGCCCAAGGTCGGCGTGACCGGCTTTTGCATGGGTGGTGCGCTAACCCTGCTGGCCCTGACGCAAACGCCTGAAGCCGACGCGGGTGTCGTCTGGTACGGCTGCCCACCGCTGGAATACGTCGACGCCGGGAAAATCCACGCACCGCTGATGGGCCATTGGGGCACCCAAGACGATTTTTTCAAAATTGAGACCATCGACGCGCTGGAAGACAAGCTGCACGGCGCCAACGTGGGGTTTGAATTTCACCGCTACCTGGCTTACCACGCGTTCGCCAATGAGACCGCTGTTGGCCCGGGCCGCATTCCGGCCACCCAGTATGACGCGGTGTGGGCGCAGCAGGCGTGGGACCGAACATTACGTTTTTTTGGCCGCCATCTGGGCTGAAGTCCACGCAACCCAGGTGACGCAGATTCGTGCAAGCGACTGCGCCTGGCCTGACAGCTGGGCAAACACCCCGCCAAGGGCCATCGAAAAAGATTTCCACTTCGATCTTTGCCAATCTGATGGCTGGCATCGTCTTGCGGATGACACCGTCGTTTTGCACGGATGACTTTGTGCGCGTGGGGGTCTATTTTGGTTGGGTCGCCTGTCGCAGCGCTCGCGCAGCATCCAGATGCGCCTGACGCGCCTCAGGGATGGCCCGACCCATCTTGACAAACTCGTGCACCACGCCCCGGTACAGCTCCAGGTCCACCGGCACGCCAGCAGCGCGCAGGCGGTCGGCATAGGCCAGACCCTCTTCAACCAGCGGATCACACTCGGCCAGGCAAAACCAGGCTGGGGCCACACCGTCCACATCGGGCGCGTTCAAGGGCGCAAACCGCCAGTCTTCACGATCGGCGTGATCGGGGATGAAATGCCCAAAAAAGTAGTCGATGTGCTCAGCCTCCAGCAGAAAGCCGCGCCCAAAGGTGTGGTGCGACGCGCTATCTGCCTGTGCGGCGCAGCCGGGGTAAAACAGCAGTTGCAGCCGTAGTTTCAAACCAACATCACGGGCCTGCAGCGCACATGCCGCCGCCAGCGTGCCGCCGGCGCTGTCGCCACCGACCGCGATGCGATGGCCATCCAGACCTTTGTCATGGCCGCTGGCAGCCACCCATTGCATGGCATCCCAGGCATCGTCAAACGCCACCGGAAAGCGATGCTCCGGTGCCAGCCGGTAGCCCACCGACAGCACGGCGCAATGCGACAGATGACTCAGGTGGCGACACAGGCTGTCATGCGTGGCGATACTGCCAACCACAAAACCGCCACCATGAAAAAACACCAGCACAGGCATCAGTGCGCCGTCTGGCTGCGGCGGCGCATACAGCCGTACCGGCAGATCAAAACCGTCACGCGCTGGCACGGTGAAGGTCTCCATACGGTGCACCTTGATCGGGTCGATCTCCAGCACGTTGGCACCCACCTCATACGCCAGCCGGGCTTGTTCGGGCTTCAGCGCATGTAACGGCAACTTGCCCGCGCGGGCCATGCGCTCCAACACGTTGTGCATGGCGGGGGTGAGCAAGCTGCGCGGGTTGCGATGGTGAGGCATGGGTGGCTACGGGTGAAACAGTTGCAGGGAACGAATGGGCCGATTGTCTTGTTAAAGTGTCACGCATCCGATTCAGCGCAACACCCTGCTGCGTCACACCAACCGACCGCACCCATGAAACCCGTTCCAGACACCGCCATCGTCCTCTTTGCCCACGGCTCGCGTGACCCGGGTTGGCGCTTGCCGCTGGAGGCGATTCTGGCGCGTTTGCAAAGCCAGCACTCCGGGCCGTGCCGATTGGCTTTTCTGGAGCTGATGCAGCCATCGCTGGAGGACACACTGGCCGATCTGGCCGCGCTGGGCTGTCAGCACATCCGTGTGATGCCGCTGTTCTGGGCGGCGGGCAAACATGTCAACCGTGATCTGGTCGATATCGTCACCGCCTTTGCCCAGAGCCAGCCCGAGGTACGTGTGGAGATGGCCCCACCACTGGGTGACAACGCCCTGATCCGCGATGCAATTGCCAGCTGGGCACTGGGTTCCGACACCAATCATGCACAATTCGATATAAACAAATCACCATAAAGTATTTTGAAATATAACGATCGGGCCGTAAAGTGCGGCCCATGCATGATTTAGCGTTCATTCTGGCTGGTTTTTTGGTAGGTACCGTGGTCGGTTTGACCGGGGTTGGCGGCGGCTCGCTGATGACACCGATCCTGATCTTTGCCTTTGGCGTCAAGCCTTACATGGCCGTCGGCACTGACCTGTTGTTTGCCGCTTTCACCAAACTGGGCGGCACGGTCAAGATGGCCCGTTCGGGTCAGGTGCCGTGGCGCGTCGTGCTGCATTTGTCAGCTGGCAGCATCCCGGCCGCGCTGGTCACCCTGTGGGTATTGAAAACCCTGGGCCCGGCCGACCCTGCCGTGCAGCACCTGATGACTTCCACCCTGGGTGTGGCGCTGCTGCTCACGGCGGCCGCCACCCTTTACAAGGCGCTGCGCGGCAAAGCCGCTCCCAAAACCATTGCCGCCGGACAAGAGGCACAAGCCACCACCGCCCGCCACTGGAGCCTGCCGCTGCTGTTTGGTGCACTGATCGGCACGCTGGTGTCGCTCACTTCGGTCGGCGCGGGTGCCATTGGCGTCACCGTGCTGATGGTCTTGTACCCCATGCTGCCGCTGCCGCGCATTGTGGCCGCCGACATTGCTTACGCCGTGCCGCTGACGCTGGTGGTCGGGCTGGGCCATGCGTCGCTGGGTTCGGTGAATTGGTCCATGTTGGGCCTGCTGCTGGCTGGCTCCCTGCCGGGCATCTGGCTGGGCTCGCACTACATGGCACGTGTGCCGGAGCGGGTGATCCGATCGATGTTGTCGGTGCTGCTGGCCTATGCCGGTACCAAGTTGATCGCGATCTGATGCCCCACACGAATATCAGTTTTACCACTCCGAGTGCGCGCCTGACAGCGTCCAGCGCAGTGACCGGCTTTGGCGGCCGACGATTTCTGGTACCCCAGTATGAGGAGGCTGCCAAAGACTGCCGCTGCGCGGGTCAAACCTCGAATGACCGTCTGAATCCGAAATTTTCCAGGTGATGCCCATGTACCAATACACCGACTTTGACCGCCACTTCATCCGTCGTCGCGCCGAGCAATACCGCGACCAACTGGCGCGCAACATGTCAGGCGAACTGACCGACAACGACTTTCGACCGCTGCGCCTGCAAAACGGCTGGTATGTGCAACGCTACGCGCCCATGTTGCGCGTGGCCGTGCCCTACGGCGAGCTGGCCAGCCGCCAGTTGCGCGTGCTGGCACGCATAGCCCGCGAGTTTGACCAGCCCAGCGCCGAGGTGTTTCATACCGCTTCCTCCACACAAGCCGAGCTGGGCACACCGCACCTGCCGGTGGGCTACGGCCATTTCACGACACGCCAAAACGTGCAGTTCAACTGGATTCCTTTGGAGAAGAGCGCTGACGTGATGGACCTGCTGGCCAGTGTCGACATGCACGGCATCCAGACCAGCGGCAACTGCATCCGCAACATCACCAGCGACGCGCTGGCCGGCATTGCACCCGACGAGCTGGTTGACCCGCGCCCGTATTGCGAGATCCTGCGCCAATGGAGCACGCTGCACCCCGAATTTGCCTACCTGCCGCGCAAGTTCAAGCTGGCCGTGACCGGCGCGCGTGAAGACCGCGCTGCCACCGCCTGGCACGATGTTGGCCTGCAACTGCTGCGCGACGCTGACGGTCAGGTCGGCTTCAAGGTGATGGTGGGTGGCGGCATGGGTCGCACGCCAATGATTGCGCGCACGCTGCGCGAATTCCTGCCCTGGAACCAGATCCTGAACTATCTGGAAGCCGTGGTGCGCGTCTACAACCGCTGGGGTCGGCGCGACAACCTGTACAAGGCGCGCATCAAGATTCTGGTCAAGGCCGAGGGTGAGCGTTTTGTCGATGAGGTCAACGCCGAGTACCAGGCGGTCCTGGACCACGACGGTGGCCAGCACACCATTCCTCAATACGAGCTGGACCGGGTTTCAGCATCATTTATGCCTGTAGCCCTTTTAGAACAAGGGCGACCAGCTCCTGAAACCGTAGTAGCTGAGTTCACCCCCAAAGAGCAGGCGGCCTACCAGCGCTGGCTGCAGCAAAATGTGCGGGCGCACAAAAACCAGCTTCTTCGCGCCGTCACCCTCTCCTTCAAGCGGCTGGGCTTTGCGCCCGGTGATGCCACCGCCGATCAGTTGGATGCCACCGCCGATCTGGCCGAACGCTTCAGCGCCGGCGAAGTGCGCGTCACCCACCAGCAAAACCTGCTGCTGCCCTGGGTGCGCGTGGAGGATTTGCCCGCGCTGTGGCAAGCCGCCAACGCGCTGGGCCTGGCGCGCGCCAACATCGGCCTGCTCACCGACATGATCGCCTGCCCCGGTGGCGACTTTTGCGCGCTGGCCAACGCCCGCTCTATTCCCGTGGCTGAGAGCATCACCCGCCGTTTTGCCGACCTGGACGAGCTGTTTGACCTGGGTGCGATCGACATGCACATCAGCGGCTGCATCAACTCCTGCGGCCACCACCACAGCGGCCACATCGGCGTGCTGGGTGTGGACAAGGACGGCCGCGAGTGGTACCAGGTGTCACTCGGTGGCTCGGACGGCTCCACGCTGTCGGGCCCGGCTACGCCGGGCAAGGTGATCGGCCCATCATTTGCGGCCAGCGAAGTGGCCGACGTGGTCGAGGCGCTGCTGGACACCTACCGCATCTACCGGCGCATTGGCGAGCGCTTCATCACCTGTGTGCGCCGCCTGGGGCTTGAGCCCTTCAAAGCCGCTGCCAACGCCGCGCGTCACGAAACGCGCGATGCCGGACAGGTGCTGCATGTGCATCTGAACACGGCTGACGCGCTGACCGATTGAACCTGTGCGCGACACCTCTGAACCCAACCGATTTGCTTGATACCATGAAAAACAACTTTAAATTGATAGCTGCCAGCCCAGTCGATACAAGGGCTGAGGGCACAAAAACCTTGCAACTATCCAACGACATCCACCCCGCCGCCGTGTCACTCAACGGCGTGAACTGCATCGAGCTGCACTTCCCCACTTTCACCGACGGGCGCGCCTACAGCCAGGCATTTCTGCTGCGGCGCAGGCTGGGCTTTGCCGGCGACTTGCGCGCCACTGGCGACGTGCTGGTGGACCAGTTGCAGCCATTGCAGCGCTGCGGCTTCAGCAGTGCCGTGTTGCGCGCCGACCAGGACCTGACGACGGCGCAACGCCAGCTGGACCGGTTTGACGGTTTTTATCAGGGCGACGCGCTGCAGCCACAGCCGCCTTTTGCGACCTCCATCCTGACCTCGGATACTTTCGCCAGCGCACCGCTTGGGGCCAATCTGCCCGCCCGAGCCACCCTTGGAGCCGACTGATGAATGCCATCGCCCTGAACGCCCGCGCCTCAGCCAGCTTTGATGCCAAGCTGAGCGCCACCGTCGCCCTGCTGCAACAAGCCGCCGCAGACTACGCGCCCAGCGCACCGGGCACAGCGCCGCGCATCACTCTGGCCTGCAGCCTGGGCGCGGAAGACATGGTGCTGGCGCACCTGATCAATCAGTTGCAGCTCGACATTGGCATTTTTGTGCTGGAAACCGGCCAGTTGCATCCGGAAACGCTCTCTTTATTGGAGCGCCTCAAGTCCAATTTACGAGCGCCTGTGGCCGTTTTTACCCCGGTGAATGAATCGGTGGTGCAGTTTGTGGCGCGTGAGGGCCAAGATGCGATGTACAAGAGCATCGACCTGCGCAAAGCCTGCTGCCATATCCGCAAGATGGAGCCGCTAAGCCGCGCCCTGCAAGGCAAAGATGCCTGGGTCACCGGCCTGCGGCGCGAACAGTCCGGCGCGCGCGCCGAGGTGCCGTTGATCGACACGTCTGACAAAGCGCGCGTCAAACTCAACCCGCTGGCCGACTGGACCTGGGGCGATGTCTGGCACTTCATCGCCATCAACCACGTCGATTACAACCCGTTGCACGACCAGTTTTACCCCAGCATCGGCTGCGCGCCGTGCACCCGCGCTATCAGTTTGGGAGAAGACTTCCGCGCTGGCCGCTGGTGGTGGGAAGACAAGGCCGCCAAGGAATGCGGCCTGCACGTTTCTCAAACACCCGATCCCGAATCATCAAAGGCGACCGCATGAACACCCGCACCGCACCCCAACTTTTGCAACCCATGACGCACCACCACCGCGCAGACCATCTGAGCAATGCCCACCTGGACGCGCTGGAAGAAGAAACCATCTTCATCCTGCGCGAAGTGGCCGCCGCCTTCGAGCGCCCGACCCTGCTGTTCTCAGGCGGCAAAGACTCACTGGTGATGCTCAAGTGCGCCGAAAAGGCTTTTGGCACGCCCGATACAGGCGGAAAGATTCCCTATCCGCTGCTGATGATCGACACCGGTCACAACTTCCATGAGGTGACCGATTTCCGCGACTTTCGTGCCAAGGAGTTGGGTGCCGACCTGATCGTGCGCAGCGTCGAAGACTCTATGGCGCGTGGCACGGTGCGCCTGGCCCACCCCGGCGAGTCACGCAACGTGCACCAGTCCGTGACGCTGCTGGAAGCCATCGAAGAATTCCGCTTTGACGCGCTGATCGGTGGCGCGCGGCGCGATGAAGAAAAAGCCCGCGCCAAGGAACGCATCTTCAGCCACCGCGACAGCTTCGGCCAGTGGCAGCCCAAAGACCAGCGCCCGGAACTCTGGACACTGTTCAACACCAAGCTGCAACCCGGCGAACACTTTCGCGTGTTCCCGATCAGCAACTGGACCGAGTTGGACGTGTGGCAATACATCGCCCGCGAGCAGATCGCCCTGCCCTCGCTGTATTACACGCACCAGCGTGAGGTGGTCAAACGAAAGGGTCTGCTGGTGCCGGTGACCGAACTCACGCCGTTAAAACCCGGCGAAGTGGCCGAACTGCGCGACGTGCGCTTTCGCACCGTGGGTGACATCACCTGCACCTGCCCGGTAGAAAGCCTGGCCGCCACGCCGGAGCAGATCGTGCTCGAAACCCTGGCCGCCGACGTGAGTGAACGCGGGGCTACGCGGATGGATGACAAGACTTCTGAGGCTTCGATGGAGAAGCGCAAGAAAGATGGGTACTTTTAACGTGAATGACCAACCTTGCGACCCGTTGGCGGTAGCTGAATTGGGGTCAGATCCGGCCGCGCAGCGGAACGGCTCTGACCCCAATTCAGCGGGTTGCACAAGAAAGCGCCATTTCATGGTCACGACTCTGCAGGTTCACGCCAAATACGAATCTTTGCCCGGGAATTTTCCTCGCTTATGTCGGGATCACGTTGAACCCGGCGCGGCGACCGGGGCATGTGCATGCGGTTTTGCGGTGAAAACACGCGCGAAATTGAAGCCTCAGCTCGCCATCGGCTGTGGGCGCGCGCGTTCCACCCCAAAGCCCGGTCACATACCCCAATCACCCCGCCTAGCGCCACCGATGCAATGAACCGGACAACGCCAATGCCATCATCAAAAACGGCTGTGACAGTGACTGCGATAACAACACCGCCTAGCAGCGTGGGTTGGGTGTCTGACGCAGCGGAATCAAGGAGGAGGCCCGAAGGGCCGGGGGAGATCCGCGGAGTTAGATATCCATTGCGCGCTGCGGGTTAAAACACCATCTGCCACAAAGCCGGGTAATTCACGTTAACAAAACTGTCAGCAAACGAAACGACGGAAACTACAATGAACACTACAAACTCAGTAGCTATCAGCCCAGAATACACAAGGGCTACAGGCCAATTTGACCAACAATCCGCCCTCAAGTTCATCACCTGCGGCAGCGTCGATGACGGCAAGAGCACCTTGATTGGCCGCCTGCTGCTTGACAGCAAAAGCGTGCTGCAAGACCAACTCGCCAACGTCTCCCGAAGCGGCGAGGCCGACCTGGCCCAGTTCACCGACGGCCTGAGCGCCGAGCGTGAACAGGGCATCACCATCGACGTGGCCTGGCGCTACTTCAACACTGCCGAGCGCAAATTCATCATCGGTGACGCCCCCGGCCACGAGCAATACACCCGCAACATGGTCACCGCCGCTTCTCAAGCCGACGCCGCCGTGGTGCTCGTCGACGCCACCAAACTGCCTTGGGCCATGGCGCCAGGTACGGTGCAGCCACCTTCAGGCCTGGGCCATGGACTGTTGCCCCAGACGCGCCGCCACAGCCTGTTGTGCCACCTGCTGCGCGTGCCCAGCATCGTATTTGCCGTCAACAAACTCGACGCTCTGGAAGATGCCGCCAGGCCAGAGACTGCCGGTCAGGCCACGCGGGCGTTTGCCCATATTCGCGACGCGCTGGAAGCCTTTGCGCTAGAAGCTGGCATCGAGGTGACCACCATCGTCCCGATTTCGGCCCTCAAAGGCCACAACGTGGTCGATGAAGTGCCCGGATGGTGCGGATACAACGGTCCGAGCCTGCTCGACATTCTGGAGTTGCTCCCTGTGACGCCTGCCGAAACCGATCTGCCCTTTGCCTTCCCGGTGCAGTGGGTCGAGAAACCCGCCCCGACGCTTGTCCTTGCACCTACTGCGTTGCCCCCCGAGGGGGCCGCTAGGTTCTCGTCATCCGCAGACACCTCCCAGGGCCGCCGGATTTTCTGGGGCCGCGTGGCGGGCGGCGTGGCACAAGTGGGCCAACAGGTGAAAGTGTTGCCCAGCGGCCAGACCGCCACCGTCGCCCAAGTGCTGGGCACCACCCGCCAACCCGGCAGCGTGCAAGCCGGTCACAGCGCCGGTGTGGTGCTGGACCGCGAACTGGATGTATCACGCGGCGATTGGCTGCTGGCCCTTATTCAACCTGCGTCTACAGCTATCGTTTCTGATGACGACTTTGGCGACACGCCCACGGCCACCAGCCTGCCACCCAGCCGTGAGATCAGCGCCACCGTGGCCTGGATGGATGACGAACCGCTGGTGGCCGGGCGAGTGTATTGGGCGTTACACGGCCACCGCTGGGTCAAGGCGCGGGTCAAACGCGTGGTGCACCGGTTGGCCATCAACACCCTGGCCGAGGAGGCCGCCGACAGCCTGAGTGCCAACAGCATCGGCCACATCGAATTGCTGCTGCAGGAGCCGATTGCCGCGCTGCCGTTTGCGCAGTCGCGCGTGCTGGGCTCGCTGGTGCTCGTGGATACCGCCACGCACCGCACCGCAGGAGCCGTGCTGGTGAACTGATTGCGGCGTATTCGCGCCGGGTAAGCTGGCCGTGGGGTTCTCGTGGGAAAATGGGCTCTGCCACGGCACCCCGACTGGCACCAACATTGCTAGTTATCTGCCGTCTGTCACCGTTTTACCCGCTTGATTCAAGCGTGTTTTCGCCCATTTGAGACCCACGCATGTCCATTCACGCCGCACTGAACCACGTCACCCACTATTCGTATGACCGACTGGTCGCCCTGGGCCCGCAGGTCATCCGCCTGCGCCCTGCCCCGCATTGCCGTAGCAAGATCATCTCGTATTCGCTCAAGGTTGAGCCTGAAGACCATTTCATCAACTGGCAGCAGGATCCGTTTGCCAACTACCAGGCCCGCCTGGTGTTCCCGAACAAAACCAAAGAGTTCAAGGTCACGGTGGACGTGGTTCTGGACATGGCGGTGTACAACCCGTTTGACTTCTTTCTGGAGCCCGAGGCCGAAGAATTTCCGTTCAGCTACGCGCCCGATCTGAAGCAGGAGCTCGCCCCCTACCTCACGCCCGACCCGGTCACCCCGCTGTTGCAGGCCTATCTGGACAAGATTGACCGCACCAAGCGCCGCAGCGTAATCTTTCTGGTGGACCTGAACACGTCGGTGCATCACGCCATCAACTACACCATCCGTATGGAGCCCGGCGTGCAAACGCCCGAAGAAACGCTGACACTGGCTTCCGGCTCCTGCCGCGACTCAGCCTGGCTGATGGTGCAACTGCTGCGCAATTGCGGTCTGGCCGCGCGTTTTGTGTCCGGCTACCTGATCCAGTTGAAACCGGACGTGAAGGCGCTGGACGGCCCCAGCGGCACCGAGGTCGATTTCACCGACCTGCACGCCTGGTGCGAGGTGTATCTGCCTGGCGCTGGCTGGGTGGGGCTGGATGCCACCTCGGGTCTGCTGGCCGGTGAAGGCCACATTCCGCTGGCCTGCACGCCGCAACCTTCAGGCGCCGCACCGATTGAGGGCGGCGTCGACAAATCCGAGGTGACATTTGCACACCACATGCAGGTCACCCGCATTTACGAATCACCCCGCGTCACCAAACCCTACACCGAAGAACAATGGGCCGACATCATGGCCCTCGGGGACGCGGTGGACGCAGATCTGACCGCCAGCGACGTGCGCCTGACCATGGGTGGCGAGCCCACTTTTGTGGCAGTGAGCGACCGTGACGCACCAGAGTGGAACACCGATGCCCTCGGCCCGACAAAACGCGGTTTTGCCACCGAATTGGTGCACAAACTGCGCAAGGAATACGGCGAAGGCGGCTTTTTGCACTTTGGCCAGGGTAAGTGGTACCCCGGCGAGCAGTTGCCCCGCTGGGCGCTGAACATTTACTGGCGCGCCGATGGCCAGCCGGTCTGGTCCAACCCGGCCCTGTTTGCCGATGAACGCGTTACCAGCCACTACACCAGTCAAGACGCGCAGCGTTTCACCAGTCTGCTGGCGGGCAAATTGGGTCTGACTGACAAATACGTGCAGACCGCATTTGAAGACAGTTGGTATTACCTGTGGCGCGAGCGCCGCCTGCCGGTCAATGTGGATCCGTTCAACTCCAAGCTCGACGACGAGATGGAACGTGCGCGCCTTCGCCGCGTCTTCACGCAAAAGCTCGACACGCCCGTGGGCTACGTGCTGCCGGTCAAGGTGGCGGGTTATGACGAGGTGTATGGCGCTGCCTGGACGACAGGCCCTTGGTTTTTGCGTGACGAGCGCATGTACCTGATGCCCGGCGATTCACCGATGGGCCTGCGCTTGCCGCTCGATTCCTTGCCCTGGGTCAGCGAGGCCGACTTTCCGTACATGATCGAGCAGGACCCATCGACCTTGCGTGGCGACTTGCCGGTGTATGCCGACCTGGCCGCACGTTACGCGCCTAGCCAGATGGCACCAGACTACGCCAGCGGCAGGTACGCCTCAGGCCCTTATGCCGCTGGCGGTCACGCTCCCGGCAAGGCTGGCCTGGCGCTGGGCGCGGCCCGCCGCGCTGCCGCTGCTGCGGCGGCATCAGGCGCCGCCAATGCGACAACAGCCATGCCGTTTGTCGCTGGGGCCTTGCCACCAACTGAAGCCACCCGGCTGATGCAGAACCCCACGGCCTTTAACAGCAACACCAGCACCGCCAGCCACGCCCAAAGCGCCCTGCAAGCCGAGCCCGCTGACTTTGCCCGCGCCCCTGAGCGCCAGGAGTCTGCCCACTGGATCACCCGCACCGCCCTGTGTGTGGAAGTACGCGACCCGCGCCGTGCCAGCGGCCCCAAGGCCGAAGCAGTCGGTGAAAAATCCAGCGCGATCTATGTCTTCATGCCGCCGCTGGAGCGACTGGAGTACTACCTGGACCTGCTGGCTGCCGTGGAAGCCACCGCGCAGGAACTGGGCGTGCAGATCGTCATCGAAGGCTACCCGCCGCCGCGTGACCCGCGCCTGAAACTCTTGAGCGTGACGCCGGACCCAGGCGTGATCGAGGTCAACATCCACCCGGCCAACAACTGGAAAGAGCTGGTTTACAACACCGAATTCCTCTACAACGCGGCGTTCGAGTCGCGCTTGAGCGCAGAGAAGTTCATGACCGACGGCCGCCACACCGGCACCGGCGGTGGCAACCACTTTGTGATGGGCGGTGCCACGCCCTCTGACAGCCCGTTCCTGCGCAAGCCGGAACTGCTGGCCAGCCTGCTGCTGTATTGGCACAACCACCCTTCATTGAGCTACTTGTTCAGCGGCATGTTTGTCGGCCCGACCAGCCAGGCACCGCGGGTGGATGAAGCGCGCAACGACCAGTTGTACGAGCTGGAAATCGCCATCGAGCAGATCTACAAGAACCGGGAGATCTATGGCCAGTCGATGCCGCCGTGGCTGATTGACCGCACGCTACGCAACATCCTGATCGACGCCACCGGCAACACGCACCGCAGCGAAATCTCCATCGACAAGATGTATTCGCCCGACTCGTCCACCGGCCGCCTGGGCCTGCTGGAGCTGCGCGCGTTCGAGATGCCGCCGCACCCGCACATGAGCAGCGTGCAGCAGTTGCTGCTGCGTGCGCTGATTGCCCGCTTCTGGAAAACACCGTACCGCGCCCCCGCCACCCGCTGGGGCACCGAGTTGCACGACCGTTTCATGCTGCCGAAATTCATCGCGATGGATTTCCACGACGTGATGGCCGAGATGCGCGAGGCTGGTTTTGCGTTTGACGACAGCTGGTTTGCCCCGCACGTGGAGTTCCGCTTCCCGCTGATTGGCTCCATCTGCACCGCCGGTATCCAGATGACCCTGCGCAACGCTCTGGAGCCCTGGCATGTGATGGGTGAAGAAGGCGCGCCGGGCGGCACCGCACGTTATGTGGACTCCTCCTTGGAACGCATTGAAGTGCGCGTGACCGGCATGAACGAGAGCCGCTATGTGGTCACCTGCAACGGCCGCGCCATGAGCCTGCAGCCCACCGGCGTGCAAGATGAATATGTTGCCGGGGTGCGTTACAAGGCCTGGAACCCGCCGAGCAGCCTGCACCCGAGCATTGGTGTGCACGCGCCGCTGACGTTTGATGTGGTCGATACCTGGATGAAGCGCTCCTTGGGCGGCTGCCAGTACCACGTGGCGCACCCGGGCGGCTTGAGTTACCAGGCGCTGCCGGTCAATGCCAACGAGGCAGAAAGCCGCCGCCTGTCGCGCTTCA
This sequence comes from uncultured beta proteobacterium, assembly GCA_903905735.1. GTDB lineage: Bacteria > Pseudomonadota > Gammaproteobacteria > Burkholderiales > Burkholderiaceae_C > Rhodoferax. Next base: position 50,593 of record CAIVHU010000016.1, on the reverse strand, counting down.
CCGCCATGGGCCACACGCCGGGGATCATGAACATTCCACCGGCTACCATCAATGTGCCCGGCAGCCGCGAGTTTCCATTCACGCTGGATTTGCGCCGCGGCTAACCCACGACGACTAACTAAAATGATAGCTTCCAGCCCTTGACTGATAAGGGCTGGAAGCTATTTTTATTGATAAGGTAGGCTATCTTGATCTCACGCCCTCTCGACCCCGGTGAAGCGTTTTTCTTTTTGTCCGACCATGTGTCGTGCATGAACTTTGTGGTGCTGGCCGAGCGCAGCGGCACGCTGGAGACTGAGCGCATCCGCCGCGCTCTTGACGTGATCCAGCAGGACAACGCCCTGCTACAAACCCGCATCGAATGGACCGAGGGCAAAGGCTTGCGGTTCGAGCCCGCGCCCGGCGAGGCGATTGAGCTGCTGTGCCATGAAGCATCTGCCGACACTTGGCACAGCGTCATCGAGCAGGAGCTGTCCAAGCCTTTCCCGACCGGCAGCGCGCCACTGATGCGCTGCCTGTATCTCGAAGTCCAACCCGCGAATGCGCCCGCCGAACTTGCCAGCGTCCCTGCCAAATCATGTGTGCTGGCGCTGACTTTCCACCACTCCGTCGCCGATGGCCGCTCCGGCACCGAAATCTTGCGCCGCGTGTTGAACCTGATGGTGCAAGACATAGCCCCGCCAGCCAGCGGCCAGCCCACGCATCTGCCTTCCATGGCCGAGCTGATGCCCGCACATTACCGCTGGGTGGAGCAGCCGGAAGCTGCCAAACAGCTGCGCACCACGCTGATCACCGACTACCGCCGCCACGGTGCGATGCCCGTCATGCCCTGGCTGGCGACTGAGGCTGTCGGCCGGGAGCCCCGGTTGGTCCGGCTGCAACTCGATGCCGATACCAGCCAGGCGCTGATTGATCAGGCGCGTGCCAACAGCAGCACCGTGCATGGCGCGTTGTGCGCCGCGCAGTTGCTGGCGCAATACCGGCTGCAACAGACAGACCAGCCCAACGCATTTTTCCTCTCCTGCCCGGTGGACCTGCGCCTGTACCTCGAAGGCGAGCCTCCGGCCAGCCCGACCGGATTCTTCACCTCACTGATTTCAGGCACCTTCCAGACCGGCCCGGAAACCGACCCGTGGGGACTTGCGCGCGAGGTCATCACACAGACCCGCCTGCAGATTGCACGCGGTGAGGGCCACCTGCTCTACCACCTGTATGGGCTGGACGGCTCACCCGTGCCGCCGCAGGCCATGGAACCATTTCGCAAGAAGGCCTTGGCCTCGCTGCCCAACACCATGATCAGCAACATTGGCAGAGTCGATCCCGTGGCAGACGACCCGGCCGTGCATGCCATCTCGTTCGCCCTGTGCCCCATGCCCTACCAGACGCTGTTCACAGCGGCCAGTTCGTACAACGGGCGGCTGTTTCTGAATGTCGGCTATGACGCTGAAAGACTCACTGAAGCCACCGCACAGGCCTTGGTGCAAGGCATTCACGAGGTCTTGCTGACTATGAGCCAAAATACCCGCTAGCCCTTATCCAGCATGCGCCAGTAGCTATACTTTTACAAGCTAACCGCGACTCACGCTATCGCCATCGTTGGGGTGCAGCGACCAGAAGGTGACGGACGACAGCAGCGTCAAGGCACCCAGGGTGAGAAACGCGTGGTGGATCGCGCCGGTGACGGCCACCGCATCGGTCTGTGGCAAACCCGCTAGGTAAAAACCCGTGACCAGCGACCCACAAGCCAGGCCAAAACTCAGCGACATCTGTTGCAGCGTGCTGGCCATGGTGCTCGCCATGGCGGCGTCTTTGCCGTCCACATCGGCATAGGCCATGGAGTTCATACTGGAAAACTGCAGCGAATTGAACAGCCCCATCAGCAAGCCCATGCCGACTATCATGGGTATTGGCGTGGCCGGTCCCACCAGCGAAAAACTGCCGATGGTGCAGCCGACCATCAGCGTGTTGACGATCAGCACCTGACGGTAACCATAACGACGCAGCATCCAGGTCGAGATCAGCTTCATGCCCATCGCCGCCGCAGCGGCAGGCATCATCAGCAGGCCCGACTGCCACGCCGGCAGACCCATACCCAGTTGATACAACAGCGGCAGCAGGAACGGCATGCCGCCCACACCGAGCCGGGTGACAAAGCCGCCCAGCACCGACACCCGAAAGGTGCGCACACGAAACAACGCCAGGTTCAGCAGCGGGTACGGCCAGCGCCAAGCGTGCCAGCCGTAACCCGCAAGCAGCATCAGTGACACTGCCAGCACCCCGAAAGCCTGCCAGGCGCTCAGGCTGTGTTCCCCAAAAATCTCCAGCAACCACGACAGCAGCGCCGCGCCACTGCCAAACAGCAGCAGTCCAAGCACGTCTAGGGGTCGGCGTGCTTCGCCGTGGTAGTCGGGCATGAAGCGGTGGCCAAACCACAGCGCTGCCAGCCCCACCGGAACATTGACAAAAAAGATGTCGCGCCAGGTCAGCCAGTGCACGATCAGCCCGCCCACCGTGGGTCCCAGCAGCGGCCCGAGCAGCGCCGGAATAATCACAAAGTTCATCGCCTTGAGCAGTTCCGCCTTGGAGAAGGTGCGCACAATGGCCATGCGCCCCACCGGCATCATCATGGCAGCCGCAATGCCCTGCGGCACGCGCGATGCCACCAGCATCGGCGCATTCGCCGCCAGACCGCACGCCACCGACGAGGTGATGAACAGCAACAAGGCCGACATGAACACCCGACGACTGCCGTAGCGCTCGGCCAGCCAGCCGCTCACCGGAATGCACACCGCCAGGCTCAGGATGTAGCTGGTCACCACGGCCTTGAGGCTCAGCGGTGTCACTCCCAGGCTGGCTGCCATGGCCGGAATGCCGGTGTTGACGATGGTGGAGTCGAGCTGTTCCATGAACAGCGCCGTGGCCACCACCCAGGGCAGGTAGCGCTTGGTGGTGCTGATATCCACAGGCAGACCGGGCACCCGCGTGCCGGATGTCATAACTCGGAGCCGTCTGCTTCAATATGCGGCTGGTAAACCAGCAGCACATCGCATTGCGTGGATTCCTGGGTCAGGTACAGCGTGACGTTGGCCCCTTGTGCCACCCACACCACGGAGCGCTGTGCATGGCCATTGGCATCGTTGGTGTTGACGGCCAGGCTGCTGCCATATCTGGCCTGCAGTTCAGACAACAAGGCTGTGTCCGGCGCGGGCGCAGGGCAATCGGGCTGATCCAGCATGGCTTGCTGCTCAATGCGCACCACGTGGCGACGGCTGAAGAAAAACGTGGTGTCCAGAGACAGATCGGCCAGTGGCGTTTGTTTCAGCCGCCAGATACCTCTGGCCCGATGCGGCCCCATCGCCGGTTTGGCCACGCGTTGGATGTCAGGGAAAAGGCCCTTCAGTGCGGGCTCGTCAATACCCAGCAGTGTGCCGTCAATGGCGGGCTGCCCCTGCGCAGACATGCTGCAGAACAGCACAAGCGCCATCAACAAATAGGGTCGTAGCATGGGAAACAGGATCAAAAACCTTCATTGTCTGGCTTCTTGCAAAGCCAGACAGACGGCCTGGATCACGGGTGTCCAATCGTGCCCACGTTGCTGGCGAAACAGCCGCAGCGCGCCGGGGTACCACGGTGAATCGGTGCGCTCTTCCAGCCAGCGCCAGTCTGTCATGAACGACGGCAATAGCACCCAACAGGGTTTGCCCAGCGCACCAGCCAGATGCGCCACCGCCGTATCGACGCTGATGACCAGGTCCAGTTGCATGATGGCCGCAGCGGTTTCGGCGAAATCGCTCAATTGCTCTGCCAGATCCAGCATCGGTTGGCTGGCCTGCAAGCGCCGCACGTCATGCTTGCCAAGGCCTTTTTGCAAGCTGAAAAACTGCACCCCCGGCACGTCCCACAGGGGAGCCAGCGTCTGCAAGCCAGGCAAAGAGCGCTGGGCATCGTTTTCAAAATCCGGGTTGCCTTGCCAGACCAGCCCCACCCGCAGCGGGCCCTGCGGACACAGGCGGTCAATCTCCAGCTGCCAGCGCGTTGCCACGTCAATGGGGGCACTCAGGTAAGGCAGGTCAGCGGGAATGGTTTCCAGCCGGGTGTCCGAGTGGTGGGGCAGGCTCAGCGCTGGCACCCAATAATCCCAGTCGCTGCGGGACATGTCCTCGTCAAACCCGAACACCTCACCCACACCATCGAGTGACTGCAGCAGTGTCTTGAGGGCTGGGTGACACAACACGTCCACCTGCGCAGCACCCTGGCGATGCAGCACCGTCACATACCGGCAAAACTGGATCATGTCGCCAAAACCGGCCTCATACACCACCAGAATCGACAACCCGGCCAGTTTTTGCCCTTTCCAGCGGCTGCAACGCAGGCGCAGCTCGATGGGCTGGTACCAGTCCCGGAACTCCAGATGCAGCCAGCCCTGCGGGTAGCGCCCCTGGCGCAGCATCAGGCAGGCCAGGTTGAAGTGTGCCGCAGCATGCTTGGGGTCGAGCTGCAGGGCGGTGCACAGGCATTTTTCGGCCTCTTCGTCGCGGCCGTTCTGTGCCAGCAGCGCACCCAGGTTGCACCAGGTGCCGGGCAGCGACGGATCCACCAGCAAGGCCCGTCGGTAAGCCGCCTCCGCAGCATGAAAAAACTTCAACTCAGCCAGCAGGGCACCAAAATTGAGATGGATACGCGCGTTGTCAGGCTGCAGTTCAATGGCCACTTCGTAATGCCGCACCGCGTCACCGACGCTGCCCCGACGGTCCAGCAGCCAGGCCAGGTTGGCATGCGCCTCGGCCAGGCGGGGGTCCTTGTCGAGGGCTTTCACCAACAGCGCCTCGGCTGCTTCAAAGTGATCGGCCTTGATTTCCGTGCTGCTTTCAGCAAACAGTTGCTCGGCCTGTTCTCGTGGTGTGTGCATGATGGCGCTCATTTCAACGCTTCGACGATCTGACAGGCGACGGCCTGCCGATTCCAAGATGCCCTATTTTGACAGCTTGAACAGCAAAGGTCCACCGTCACACAGGAGTCCGGTTCATGGCAGTTTCTCCATCATCAAGCCACCGCTACGCAAAATCCGGGTTGCTACCGCCTGGCGCAACACACCGGCCTGGGGCACCACCAGGGTCAGCTGCTTTTTGGCCCGGGTGATGCCGGTGTAAAGCAGTTCACGCGTCAAAACAGGTGCCATCCGGTCGGGTAAAACCAATGTGACATGGTCAAACTCGGAACCCTGGGATTTGTGCACGGTCATGGCAAACACGGTTTCCACCGCGTCCAGGCGACTGGGCAGCACCCAGCGCATGCCCTGGCCGCCGCCCTCGCCGGACGTGGCAAAAGCTACCCGCAAGCCGCGTGCGGTAGGCAGGCACAGGCCCACGTCACCGTTCATCAAACCGAGGTTGTAGTCGTTGCGCGTCACCATGACCGGGCGGCCCACATACCAGCCATCACTCGGGAACCCCAGCGCCCGGGCGATGCTGCGGTTCAACGCCAGCACGCCCCACGGGCCTTCGCGCAGCGCACACAGGACCTGAAACCGGCTCAGGGCTTGCAACAGCGCCAGCGCCTGGTCATCTTTACTGACCGCGTTGTCCGACAGCAGGGTTTGCAAGCCGTCTAGCGCCGCTTGCCAGCCAGTACGAGCCAGGGTGGCCAGATCGCCGTCCTGGCCAGTCGCGGGTTGCAGGCGGGTGACGCTGGTGTGCTCGTCAGCCTGCCGCAGCGGCGTGGCGGCCCACAGGTCGGCCACCGTTTGCCTGTCACCCGCGTTCACCGCGCTGGCCCACCGGCCGATCTGGCTGTCAGCGGCAAAACGGTGACTGTGGCGCAGCATCACGGTTTGCTGGGCCAAGGCCGAGCCTGTGCCTTGCCAGGCGCTCACATCCTGCCCGGTGGTGGTCTGAATCCACTGCGCGGTGTCTGCGCTGTAGCCACCGGCCTGAGCGCCTTCGCACAATTGCCCCATGACCGCGCCCGCCTCCACCGACGCCAGCTGATCCTTGTCGCCCAGCAGGATCAGGCTGGCGGACATGGGCACAGCGGCCATCAGGCGTGCCATGAGTTCCAGATCGATCATCGAGGCCTCATCGACCACCACCAAATCCAGCGCCAGTTCTGGTGCAGGTGTGGCCTGTACCACCGCGCGCACCTGCAGCAGCTTGTGCAGGGTTTGTGCCTGGGTCGGGATGTGCGCCTGCATGGCGACTGGCAGCTTTTTGACCGCCTGGGCAATCGACTCGCCCAGCCGCGCCGCCGCCTTGCCGGTGGGGGCAGCCAGCGCGATGCGCAGCGGCCGCTCGGCCTGCGATTGCAGCAGCGCGAGCAGGCGCACCACGGTGGTGGTCTTGCCGGTGCCGGGCCCGCCGGTGATGAGGGTGATGCGACCACGTGCCGCCAGGGCACAGGCGACTTTTTGCCAGTCGGGTGCAGCTTTGGTGTCAATGGCTGGCACCGCCGCAGGTTCAAACAGACTGTCCAGCGCTTGCGCCAGCGTGTCGGGCACCGCACAGGGCTGCGCCAGTCGCGCCAGGATGGACGCGCGAATGAGTTGCTCGGCCTGCCAGTTGCGCCGCAGGTACAGGCGCTCGCCGTCAAGCACCAGCGGGCTGGCCGCGCCATGAATCCACGCCAGGCTGTGAGCGGCCTGCGTCAGATCAGCGGGCAACAGGTCTTGCAGACGCGCCTCCCAACCCAGGGCCTGCACACCGTTGTGGCGCAGCAAGTCCAGATCCAGGCAGGCATGACCGCGTCCAAACTGGTGGCTGACCAGCGCGGCCAGCCAGCCGTGGCGCACATCTAAACTGGGCTGGGCCTGCTCCAGATAGCGCGCAAAAGCCAGATCCAAAGCGCTCAAGGGCTGGTCTTGGGCGGTCTCCAGCCAGGTCGCGGTGCTCATGGCAAACCCTCCGGGCCAAAGGCGGCATCCAGCGACAGCACCAGTTCGGGCGGCAAACGCAAGTGCAGCAGCCCGCAGCCGGGTTGATCGATACCGCGCAGGAACAGGTACAGCGCGCCGCCCAAATGTTTTTGCGGGTCGTAACCGGGCAGACGACTTTTGAGCAGGCGGTGCAGCGCCAGCAGATACAGCGCGGCCTGCACGTCGTAGCGGTGGACCAGCATGGCCTGTTGCAACTGGGCGGGCAGGTAAGCCGCCAGACGGTTGGATTTGTAATCGAGCACGTAGTAGCGCCCCTGATGCAGCAGCACCAGGTCCATGAAACCGGTCAGCATGCCCTGCAACTGACGCCGCTGCAGCGCCGGGCGCGGCTGGGTCGGCCAGATGTGGCTGGCGATGAGCGCATCCAGACGCTCACTGCCCAGGCCGCTGACCGGCAGGCTGAAACCCATCTCTGGCCACATGTCCGGAGCGGTCAATGCACCAATTTTGATAGCTGCCAGCGCTTTCTCTGTAAGGGCTAGAGGCATATTTGACGTGATAATTTGGCGCACCCAGCCATCCAGCATGGCAATGTGGGCAGGACTCAGGTGATGGCGCTGGCGTTGCCGCGTCAGCAGGGTTTGCCACTGCGCTGCCAGCGCGGCTGAGGCATCGCCCGCAGCCCCGGTGCCAGCGTCAGCCGCCGCTGGCCAGCCGCGCGTGGCCTGCCATTCCAGCAGGTCATGCAAAAGCGTGCCGTAGCGGCTGCCTGCGGGAAAGTCGTTCAACGGCGGTTCGGTGGCCAGCAAGTCGTCGGCAACGGGTTCCAGCGCGTCGTCGGGCAAATTGTCGAGTTGCGCGTCCTGCAACTGGTCGTCGCGCTCGCTGGGCAGGGCTTGCGCGCCGGATGCTGTCAGGTTATGGGCCAGGTCGCGCGTCAGGGCGCTGAAGCTGGCACTCCACCAGCGGCTGTGGATCTGCCGCTGCGGCACGCAGGCGGGCTTGGGCCACGTGACTTCGGTCGCTGGCTGGTAGGTGGCGTCATCCGGCTCGGGGGCTGTTTGCAGCGCAATGTCGTCACCCGCCCAGGCCTGCAATTTGAACCACAAATCATCGGGCGCGCTGCGCCCGAGCAACACCGACAGTGCACTTTTAGCCTGGGGTGTTTTGCCATCGACATCGCCCTTGACCTGCGCCACGCCCAGCCACAACGCCTGTTTGGCACGCGTCAACGCCACATACAGCAGGCGGATGTCCTCGCTCAGGCGCTCCTCGTCAGGGCGGCCACTGTCTTTGTCTTCGGCGCGATAGAGCGAGATGAAAGGCAAAAACACCAGCGGGTATTCCAGCCCCTTGGATTTGTGCAGCGTGACCACCTGCACCAGATTGGCATCGCTCTCCAGCCGTAACTGTGCGGCTTCACCGCTGACTTGCGGGCGGCGCAACTGCTCTTCCAGATAACGGATCAAAGCGCCCTCGCCTTGCAGTTGCAGGCTGGTGGCCTGCAGCAATTCGCCCAGATGCAGCAGATTGGTCAGCGCACGCTCGCCCAGCGAAGAGTCCTGCAACAGACGCGCAGGTAAGCCTTGGTCGTGCAGCAGCCGGTACAACATGGGCAAAAAGCCCTGCGCGCGCCAGACGCGCTGCCACTGCAAAAACTGCTCGACCAGCGCGTCCCAGGCCGCTTCATCGGCAAACAAGGCGTCCAATTCGCCCCAGGCCAGACCCCAGGTCGGCGTGGCCAGCGCGGCGCGCACCAGCCGGTTGGAGCCCGGGCTGGCCACCGCGCGCAGGATGCGCCACAGGTCTCGCGCCTGATTGCTGTCGTAGACGCTGTTGCGCTCGGACAGGTAGACGCTGCGCACGCCGCGTTGCGACAGCGCGGTGCGCATCGCTGCGGCCTCGCTCCAGTTGCGCACCAGCACCGCCATGTCGCCACTATGGGCCGCGCCGCTTTGCAGCAGCGCCACCATCTGGCTGGCAAACACAGCGGCCATCCGGCTCAAAAAATCGTCCTTGGTCGGCGTTTTAGCAAACGGCTGATGCCAAACGGTCATCGCCACCTGGGGCTGGCCGGCCACTTGCAGCGGCATGACAGACGGGTTGCAAGCCACCACCGGCACAAACGGCACGCTGCCAAAAGGCTGGGTGGCCTGGCCAAAAATCCGGTTCACCGCCGCGACCAGGCCGGGCGTTGAGCGGTAGTTGCCAGGCAGGTTGTAGATGCCCTGCGCCTGCTCGCGGGCGCGCAAATAGGTGGCCAGGTCGGCCCCGCGAAAGCTGTAGATGGCCTGCTTGGGGTCGCCGATCATGATCAGACCACCTGCTCCAAACGGGCTACAGCCCTTGTCTTCATTGGGCATGCAGCTATAAATTTTGCTGAGGCTGCCAAACTGCCAGGGGTCGGTATCCTGAAACTCATCGACCAGCGCCACCGGGTATTGGGCGCGGATGGCGCTGGCCAGCCGGCCGTCCGGTGCCTGCAGCGCCCGGTACAGGTTTTGCAACAAGTCTGAAAAATCGAACTGCGCGGCCTGCGCCTTGGCGCGCTGGTAGGCGCGGTGCACTTCCAGCGCGGCGTGGGACAGCAGGCCGGTGGCGACATCGGGCTCGGTGCTCAGGTGCTCAGCCAGGGGCTGGAGCTGATCAAACACTGGCCAGTGGTCAGCCGCCGCCCAGCCTTTGGCGACCAGCGTGGCGGTGGTGAAACGCGCCAGCGTCACCGGGTCAATCTCGCCACCCTGCGCCCAGTCGGCCATTTGCGCGAGCCACCCAGCCAGCCAGTCTGGGCGGTAGTTTTTGAGGATTTTGGCGCTGGCAACATCGCCGATGACTTGAATGACGTCCGCCGTCCAGGCCGCTCGCGCCGGGGCTTCAAGCGCCACACGTTGCTGCTGCCACGCGGCCCACTGCGCCAACAGAACATCGGGCGACGTGGGCGCGGTGTCTTCCTCTCGCGGGGCGCGCTCGGACTCGCGCCACAGGGCTTTAAGCTTGGTCAGTAGCGCTTGCGGTGTGTCGCCCACAGGTTTCAGGGCGGCCAGTGTCTGCGCGTCCAGGCTGTAGAACCAGCGCCGCCAATAGTCTTGCGTGGCGATCAGTTGCAGGCGCTCGCCGTCTTCGACGCGGTTTTGCGTGAACAGGCTCGCGCTGTCAAACGCGTGGGTTTTGAGCATGCGGCTGCTCCAGCCGTGAATGGTGAAGATGGCCGCGTCGTCCATCCACTGCGCCGCCATATCGAGCCGCTGGGCGCACAGCGGCCAGTGCTCGGGCGCGATGCTCTCGCGCAGATCGCGCAGAAAACCGTCCACCTTGGGCGCGTCACCCGTCTGGAAAAACCGGGCCGAGAGCACCAGGCGCTCGCGGATGCGTTCGCGCAGTTCGGCGGTGGCGGCTTCAGTGAAGGTCATCACCAGAATCTGCGGCGGATACAGGCCGCCGCCCAAGCTGTCTGAGCCGGCGGTGTGGCCCAGCACCAGCCGCACACACAGCGCTGCCAGCGTCCAGGTCTTGCCGGTGCCCGCCGAGGCTTCGATGAGTTGCAGACCGCTCAGCGGCAACGTCAACGGTTTCAGCGTGTGCTGGGCGACGGCTGAGTCTGCGCTGTTCGTCATCGCGACACCCCGGCAGATACGTCAATATGCGCCAGCAGGTCACCATACAGCGCCTGTGCCCAGCACGGCAAGCTGTCTGCCAGATCGTCATACCCGGCAAAGGCGCGCTGCAGGTAGGCCGACTCAGCCAGTTCACCGCCACGCTGGCCACGCTCAAACGTTTCGCGGGCAGGTTCATGAGGGTCTTTGGCGGGTTTGCCAGCTTGGACGAGCGCGCGGTTCTGCCGCTCGGCCAGCAAATAGGCCCAGGCCGTTTTGCAGGCCACCGGCAGCGGCTGCGCCCAGGCCGACGAGAATATTTGCGCCAGGCGGGCCACCATCTCCTGCGCATCTTCTGCGGGCAAGGGCTGGATGACGACCTGGCCATCCACGCCCAATTGCACGCTGGTCACGGCCAGGCCGCTGGCACACGCCGCCAAATGCCGCACCCACAATCCCGACATCACATGCAGCCGCGCCGCCACCGCCGCGTTTCTACCTTGCAGCACCGCACCGGTGCGCTCGGCCAGTTGCAAGCAAGGGGCCTGGGGGTCATTGCCGTCTTGCGACCAGAGACCGCTGAGGGTGCCGGTCAGTGTGCATGGGCTCGGCTGGTCACGCGCTTCGGACAGCGTGAGTTCAATCGGCAACGCCGCCAGCGCCGCCGGGTAATGCTGCAGCCAGGTGGCGCGCGACTGCAGCACGGTATGCGTCTTGCTCATCAGCTCGTCGGCCAGCCGGGTGCCAAAACCGGCCAACGGCAGCGTGCCTGCGGCGCGCAGACTGTGCAGGGCTTGCGCGTTGCCCCCAGCCTGCAGCAGCGCGGCACCGGCCAGGTGTTGCTGCAAAGGGTTCAGGGCAAAGGGTTCATCCTCCTGCTCCAGCTCGTCCAGACTGTCAAACTCCACCTGAAGCCGGTTGCGGAAAAACACATCCACCGGCTGGCGAAGCAGTCGCTGCAGGTCGCCCAGCGTCAGGCTGGACGGCGGCGCTGCAGCAACCGCAACAGCTACATCTGTCGCCCGAGTTGATATGCTTTCCATAGCTGCCTTCCATTTATAAATAAGGGCTTGAGGCCGAATATGCTCCCAATCAGCGTCATAGGTCTGGTAAGGTGAACCGGCCTCAAAATAGGCTTCAGAGAACGGTTGAAGCGGCTGCGGCTGCGCCGCGCGCGCGGGTAGCCAGCAGGCATTGACCACGTCGAGCAACTGCGCCACCAGCACCGAGGGCGGGCGCGGACTGTTGTCGGCGGCGCTGCGGCCTTGCCAGCTGATGTAGAGGGTGTGGCGCGCCGACAGCAGGGCCTCAAGAAACAGGTAGCGGTCGTCCTCGCGGCGCGAGCGGTCCCCGGCGCGCCAGCTGCTGGCCATCAGATCAAAATCGCGCGCGGCCTGCACGCGCGGGTAGGCACCGTCGTTCATGCCCAGCAGGCAGATCACCTTGAACGGGATCGAGCGCATCGGCATCAAGGTGCCAAACTGCACGCCGCCACCAAAAAAGCGCTGCTGCAGGCCCGACTCAGCAATGTTGGCCAGCCAGTGCTCGCGCACCACGTCGAGCGGCAGCGGGGTGTCGAGCCCAGCGTCCTCGCAGGCCTGCAGCCACACCTCCAGCGGTGACAACAGTCGCTCGATGGCGCGCTCGTCGGCATCGTCTGAGGGGGCAAAAAAGCGCTCTACCAGCGCTTGCAGCGTCTGGCCCCACTGGATGGGGGCCTGTTCAAGCTGCAGCGTCGGCAGGGTTTGCTCCATGGCGCCTACCCAGTCCAGCAGGCCGGCGGCCTGTGGTGAATCCAGACCGCTCAGGGCCGGTTGCGCGAGGGTGTCGCACCACATCGCGCCATCAGACGCATCCAAACCTGCGCTGCTGCCCAGTGCATACCCCAGCAGCAGACGGCGCAGGCCAAACGCCCAGGTGTTTTGATCCAGACCTTGCACCCCTGCGGGCAGGCCCCAGGCCAGCCGATGGTCAGCATCCAGACCCCAGCGCACCCCGGCGGCGGCCAACCAGTCTTGCACCTGGCGCACCGCTGCTTCGTCCAGTTTGAAGCGCTGGCGCACGGCAGCCACTTCAAACAGGCTCAGCCAGTCGGCCAGCGACAAGCGGCTATTCGGCAGGTTCAGCAATTGCTCCAGCGCCTGCACCAGCGGGCTTTGGCGCGGCGTGATGTCGGCCACCGAATACGGGATGTAGCGCGGCTGCCCCGGCGCAAACCGGCCAAACACCGCGTGGATATGCGGCCCAAAGGCCGCCATGTCGGGCACCATCACCATCACATCGCGCGGCTGCAGCGCGGCGTCCGCCTCCAGCCAGGCCAGCAGGCGGTCGTGCAGCACCTCCAGTTCGCGCTGGGCGCTGTGGGCAGTAACAAAGATCAAAGAGCCGTCGTCTGCTTGTTCCGCCGGCTGCTCTGGCGGCGCAGACAGGTTGAAGATGGCCGACTGCAGTTGCGCCAGTTGCGAGGCTGGCACACCGCCCGGCCGTGCCGGGTCCACAAACACATCGACCCGGCTCCAGTGCGCGCGGTAGCGCTCAGGCTCGTCAAAACCGTCGAGCAGGTGCAAATAGTCGCGCCCCTGCTTGCCCCAGGAGGCCAGCAGCGGCTGGGTGGCTGGGGCTGGGGCTGGCGACGCGACGATGGCACGGGTGGAAAGCAGCGGCTTGCCCTGCTGCCTGCGACGCACCTGGGCGCGCAAAGCGGCATGGCCTTCAACAATGTCACCCCAAAAATACTGACAAGGGTTTTGCACCAGCAGCATCACCTGGCACACCTGGCCCAAAGCGGCGAGCGCCTGCACCACTTGTGTGGACAGCGACGAGATACCAAACACCATCAGCCTGCGCGGCAAGCCTGGCGGTCGCTGGCTGCTACTATTTTCAGAGCTGATACCGGCCAGAGCCGCCATGAAGCGCTCATGCACGCTGGCGCGTGAGGCCTCCATCAGCGCCGGGCCGACGTCGGCACGAATGTCGCGCCACAGCTGCGCCTGCCAGGCGTGCTCCGGCGGCAGCGGCTGCGGTGCACCTTGCGGCCCGCGCAACTGGTCCAAGCCCGCGGCCCAGTCAGCCAGCCAGTCGGCGCGGTAGCTCTGGTAGCCGTCCAGCACGTCGGCCAGCTGCTCGGCCAATTGGTACAACTTGCCCGCCGGGTTGTCACCCGACAGGTAACGTTTGAGTGGCGCATAAACAGCATGGGCCCCACAAAGCGCGGGCAGCAGGCGCAACAGCCGCCACAAGAGCGCCGACTTGTCAAACGGCATGTGCTCGGGCACCGCATCGGGCCCCAGCACCGCGCGGTACATCTGCCACAGGTAGCTGCTCGGCAGCTCCATACGGGTGGCAGCGCAAATACCCAGGGCCGCGTCGTCGGCCAGCGCCAGCTCCAGCCAGTGCTTCATACCGTTGCTTTGCAGCAGGATGACTTCGGGCTCCAGTGGCGCGAGCGGGTGCGCCGCCACGTAGTTCACCAGCAGGTCGCGCAGGTCTTCCAGCCGGTTGCCGTGCAGCACCATGAAGCCGCGTGGCGTGCTTGGGTCAGCATTGAACTCAGACATCGTCAAAGGCAGGGTTTCAGACTTTTTTGCAATTGGGGCTGGCAGCTGCAAGGAGTGTAGTTATTTGAGCGGCTGGTTTGCCTCGCACAGGCAGGCGGCGGGGTTGATATTCCCCGGCTCGACCAGCGCCTAGCTCACAGACCATTTGGCGTTTTCAAGCGCCTTCACCAAGAAGTCGATCAGCAGGCGCACCTTGGCCGATACATATTGCCGACTCGGGTAAACCGCGTAGATGCCAAAATCTGGCGAGCGGTACTGCGGCATCAATTCCACTAGGGCACCAGTGCGCAAATCATCGTCGACCAGAAATGAGGGCTGCAAGATGACCCCCTGGTGCTTGAGCGCGCCGGCCAGGCACGTGTCACCGCTGTTGGTATGCAAAACAGGCCGGACCAACACATGCACTTTCCCCTCAGGTCCATCCAGCTCCCAGTTATCGCCCGTAGACAGTAGGCTATAGGCCAGCACCGTGTGATCCACCAGATCGCTGGGATGTTTTGGGTAGCCACGGCGCTTGAGATATGTCGGGGAGGCACACAGCACCATGCGGTGTGAAGCCAGTTTTCTGCTGATCAGCGAAGAGTTGGCCAGACTCCCAATTCGCACCGCCAGGTCGTAACCCTCTTCCACCAGGTCCACCACCCGGTCCGAGAGGGTGACATCCAGCGTGACTTGGGGGTTCTGGGCCATGAACTCGGACCACAGGGGTGCCAGGTGCAAGATGCCAAAACTGTACGGAACGTTGATCTTCAGCAGACCGATGGCCTGTGCCGATTGGGCCGTGATCTCGGTTTCTGCCTCTTCCAGCTCGCCCAGCAGTTCCTTGCACCGCAGGTGGAAAGCGCGCCCCTCCTCGGTAAGCGAGAGCTTTCGGGTGGTCCGGTGCAGCAGGCGAACGCCCAAACGATCCTCCAGGTCCGCCACATATCGCGACACAGCGGCCTTGGACATCTCCAACGACTCCGCCGCGCGGACAAAACTGCCAGCATCCACGACGGCAGTGAAGGTCTGCATTTCCAGGAATTTGTCCATTTATCCCTCTTTCAGGAACTGTTCATTACATTAAACCATATTTATCTTATCAAAAGAAACAAATACAGTTCATCCATGCCTTGATCACAAGCAACAGTTTGTTGACAAGACCCATCAACCCCCTGAAAGGAAAACGTATGAAAGTTCTCGTGATTGGTGCCGGCAACATGGGCTCCGGATTTGTCAAACAACTCAGTGCTGCTGGCCACAGCGTGAGTGTGACGGCTCGCGACGCTGCCAAGGCCGCCGCGGTGGCCGCGCCTTATGCCAACGTGAAAGCCGTTACTGCCGCAGGTGCTGCGCAAGGTCAGGACGTGGTGATTTTGGCCACGGGTTATGGCGACGCCGTGGCTGCGCTGCAATCGGTGGGCAACCTGCTGGGCAAAGTGGTGGTGGACATCACCAACCCGTTGAGTGCCGACTACATGAGCCTGACCCTGGGACACAACACATCTGCAAGCGAAGAAATTGCCAAAGCTGATCCTGGAGCGCTCGTGGTCAAGGCGTTCAACACGGTCTTTGCGCAAGTGTTGGCTGAAGGTGCGGACTTCGGTGGCGGCCAGGCCGTCACGGTATTTCTCGCCAGTGACAGTGAACCCGCCAAGCAGACAGTCACTGCATTGGCGCAGAGCATGGGTTTTACCACCGTGGATGCGGGCGGCTTGAAAAACGCCCGTTATCTGGAACCTCTGGCTGGCCTGAACATTTACCTGGGCTATGGCGCTGGGTTGGGTACTTCCATTGCCCCCACATGGATCAAGCGCGCCTGATTCTCACACCCTTGGAGGGAGTTGCCTCAGCCCTCCAGTCAAGTATGTCTGTTAACCCCCATTGAAGAAAGCCATCATCATGTCCAAGTCTTTTCAAAACAGCTTTGCCCTGGTTTCCCGTTTGCTGTTTGTTGTCTTTTTTCTGCCAGCCGGCATTGGCAAGATCACGGGTTTCGCCGGCACCGTTGGCTACATCTCATCGGTTGGTTTGCCGCTTCCCACTCTGGGTGCCATCCTGGCCCTGAGCGTTGAAGTGCTGGGGAGTCTGGCGCTGCTCGCAGGCTTTGGAACGCGCATTGCGGCGCTTGTTCTGGCGGTATTCACGCTGGTGGCGTCGTTCTTCTTCCACGCTTATTGGGCTGTGCCCGCCGACCAGGCCTTCGTCACACAACTGCTGTTCTTCAAGAACATCGCGGTGGTGGGTGGCTTGCTGGCACTGGCCGCCAACGGCGCAGGCGCCTGGAGCCTGGATGCGCGTCAAGAGGACCGATCGACGGTTCGCAACATGGGTGGTTTCGCAGCAGGATGATGCTCAGTTTGACCACCACCCGAGCGGTCTGACCCCAATTGACATCGGCGGTCTGCCCATCGTCAAGCAGGTCTTGGGTCGCCAGCAGTCATCAGGATGGGGCAAAACTGCACAATCGCGCCGACCCAAAGCCAAATCATTCTTTTGAAAGAAGTAAAACCATGTCAAATGCACCAGCAAACGCCAATGCCAGGGCACGCATGCCGACCTGGTTCATCCCTCATGGCGGTGGCCCCTGTTTCTTCATGGAGTGGAGCCCACCGGACGCGTGGAATCGTATGGCGGATTTCCTGAAAAACGTTGCATCAACACTACCGCGCACACCCCAAGCCATTGTGATGGTGTCAGCGCACTGGCTGGAGCCCCTATTCACTGTGACCAGCGGCGCACAGCCGGAACTCATCTATGACTACTATGGCTTCCCGCCCCACACTTATGAACTGACGTACCCCGCTGCTGGCGACCCGACTTTGGCGAACCAAATCGTGACGACGCTCACCGCTGCAGGTATTGCCAGCGCCTCAAACCCAGAACGTGGTTTTGATCACGGCATGTTCATTCCGCTCAAACTGATCTTTCCTGATGCCAAATTGCCGGTGGTGCAACTGTCGCTGCATAACTCGCTGGACCCGGTGCGGCATCTGGAGGCTGGTCGCGCGCTGCAGGCATTGCGTGATCAGGATGTGCTGATCATCGGCAGCGGCATGAGTTTTCACAACATGCGTGCCTATGGCAACCCGCAATTTGGCCCGGTGTCCGATGCCTTCGACGACTGGTTGACCCAAGCCGTCGAGTCGAGCCCACAAGTGCGTGATCGCTTGCTGGCGAACTGGGAGCAGGCACCCGGCGCCCGGCAGTGCCATCCACCCCGCGCTGAAGAACACCTGATACCGCTGATGACCGTGGCCGGTGCTGCAGGCAATGACGCTGGTCGCAAAGTGTTCTCGGACCGCGTGATGGAAACCACATTGTCGGCATTTACCTTTGGGTGATCAGTCAAGACGCTAACCAGCGTTTGGCAGTTCCTGCTAGTGAAACCAGGATCGCCAGGGAACTCTTTGAACTTTTCCAGATCTCATCTTCTTTTTTTGCAAAAGGCACCCCATGAATCGTCGCAACTTCGCCATCACAATGGCACTGACCCCATTCGCTACCACCTTGGTGCACGCAGCGACGCAATTGGTTGAGGGTCAGGATTACGCGCTATTAAAGCCACCCATGCCTGTTGCTGTTCCCGGCAAAATCGAAGTGATCGAGTTCTTTGGCTATTGGTGCCCGCACTGCAACGCCTTCGAGCCCAAATTGGAGGCCTGGGTCAAGACTTTGCCGAGGGATGTGACCTTCAGGCGAATTCCAGTGGCCTGGCAGGATGGGCACGTGCCTTTTCAAAGGCTCTTTTATGCCTTGGAGGCGATGGGGGTTTCCAATGACATTCAGCCCAAGGTTTTCAAGGCCTTTCATGAACAGCATTTGCGATTTGGCAGCGATGCCGACATTGCGACGTTGGCAACAGCGATTGGCGTTGACAAGACCAAGCTCACGGCGGAGTTGAAGGCCTTTTCAGTGGATTCAAAAGTCCGGACTGCGAACCAGCAAACCAAGGGCTACCAGATTGAAGGTGTGCCGTCGCTGGCAGTCAATGGCAGCTATGTCACCTCCCCTGAAATGGCCAAAGGTGAGACTCAAGCGCTCAATGTCGTTGATGCCCTGATCCAAAAGGCCAGAACGCAGCGCTGAGAGCATCTGGGTCTGCTGCCGTCGGCAGAGGTTGCGCGGAGATGACCCCTATGGACTGGGTCGGAATTCTTGAGGCAACGATGCCAACGCGTGCGATTCAAGGGTAACGGTTGCCACCATCCCACCAAGCCTGCGTCACCAACAAATTCCCATCCAGCCCTTGTCCATCAAGGGCTGGCAGCTATCGAAATAGTTTGATCGCCACCACCACTGCCAGCACCACCAAGGCAGCGGCCAATGCCAGCACGCGCTTGCGGTTGACCTCCACACGGGCAATGAGCTGGGTGTTTTGCTCGGCCAGCGAGCCAATCAGCGCACTGGATTCGAGCATCTGTTGGTGCAAATCAGCCACCTCCACCTGAAGCTGCAGCACCTGCGCCTGCAGCGCCGTCAATGGGGCTTCTGCCTCAGACACAGCAGCAGCCCCGACCGGTGCAGCGGCCGCTGCGGCCGGCTTCTTGCCAACTGAACTCCAGAGCTTTTTCGCCCCCCCCGCCACCTTGGGCGCGGTTTCGATCACATCGCCCCAGGGCACCATTTTCAACACCGAGAGCCAACCAATTGCCATGTGAGGACCTCTCCAAAAAAATCAGTTCAAACCAGCGGACATCTTCGCACATGCGTCGTTCAAAGCGCTCGGCGGCCAAGGCCTGATCTGCTACGCTCAAAACCATGCCCGCCAACGCCACCCATTCGTCCTCCATGCCGCCTGGTGTGATCGTCCTGCTGCTGTCTTTGCTGCTGGGCCTGCAGCCCGTCACCACCGATCTGTATCTGCCCGCGCTGCCGGTACTGACCGCTCAATTGTCCGCACCGATGGCGCAGGCGCAACTGACGCTGACCGCCCTGCTGCTGGCCTTTGGCAGCTCACAACTGGTGTGGGGGCCGCTGTCTGACAAGTATGGCCGCCGGCCGATTCTGCTGACGGGGATGGCTGCCTACGTGCTGGCCTCCATTGCCAGCAGCCTGGCACCCAGCATGGCCTGGCTGATCGTCTGGCGTACCGTGCAGGGCGCGGCCATGGGCGCTGGCGTGATGTGTGCGCGCGCCATCGTGCGTGACCTGTACTCACCCACGCAAGGTGCGCGCGTGATGAGCAAAGGCCTGAGCGGGCTGGGTGTGATTGCCTGCCTGAGCGCGCCTACCGGCGGGCTGCTGACCGAAGCGCTGAACTGGCGCTTTGCGCTGCTGGCGCTGGGGGTGTTTGCCGCCATCACACTGGCCGTGGTGGCGCTGCGCTTTGAAGAAACCGTACAACATAAAAACCCGCAGGCACTGCAGATCGTCACCCTGGCGGCCACCTGGCGCATGATCTTGCGCAACCCCACTTTTCGGGCGTTTTCCGCGCTGACGGTGGCTTCGTACAGCGGCCTGTTCACCTTTCTGGCGTCATCCTCTTTTGTTTTCACCGGCGTGCTGGGTTTGAGCAAAACGCAGTATGGGCTGGTGATGTTTGTGAACTCGCTGGCCTACATCGGCGGCACCTTCATCTGCCGCCACTGGTTGCCACGCTTTGGCGTGCGCCGCGCAGTGGGCATGGCCGGTGGGCTGTCCCTGACCGGTGGCACGCTGATGGCGATACTGACGCTTTCTGGCTGGATCAGCGTCTGGACCATCATGCTGCCGCAGCTGATCTTCATGGTCGGCCACGGCATCCATCAGCCCTGCGGTCAAAGCGGCGCGGTCGGACCATTTCCTAACGCAGCCGGAGCCGCATCAGCGGTGAACGGTTTTCTGATGATGGTCAGTGCCTTCGCCGTGGGCGCCTGGCTGGGTGGTCACATGGACGGCACCGTGCTGCCGCTGACCCTGGGCGTGTGGTTCTGGAGCGCGCTGATTGCGCTGTCAGCCTGGACGCTGGTGCAAAACCACGGCTGATGCTGACGGCCGCTGCACGGTGGCCAGACACCAGACCTGGAATCAGCTTCCTGCCAGTATCGACTTGCCGAGAGCAAACACCGAGTTGGGGACGTTGGAGCGAACCGGCTGCTGCGCCGGTTTTTTGAACACGCCGCTGTTGGCTGAGGTTCTTTGCTCAATCTTGACGCCCTTGGCCAGTTGCTCCAGCACCAGACTCATCAAGGTCACCGAGCGCATGAAGTCAACCAGGTTGGTGTTCATGGCTTCCCACAGGTCTTGCGCCATATCATGAGCCTTTTCGACGTCTTGCTGCTTGGTGGTCGATGGTTCATTCTCAACAGCGTGGATGATGTCAGCGACCGTGATGCCCTGCATCGACCGACTGAGCGCATAGCCACCACCGGGGCCGCGACTGCTGTTGACCAGTCCACAATGGCGCAACAAACTGAATATCTGCTCAAGATACGACAAGGATATCTGGTGGCGCGAACCTATTTCTGAAAGCGGCACGGGTCCAAACTTATCACGCAGGGCAATGTCAATCATCGCGGTGACGGCAAAAC
This sequence comes from uncultured beta proteobacterium, assembly GCA_903905735.1. Classification (GTDB taxonomy): domain Bacteria; phylum Pseudomonadota; class Gammaproteobacteria; order Burkholderiales; family Burkholderiaceae_C; genus Rhodoferax. The sequence continues at coordinate 30,084 of CAIVHU010000016.1, read as the reverse complement.
GGCCTTTGGTGCTGATACGCATAATGATTTCTCCTGTTAGTGCTTTAAAAAGGGGCCAATAGGTCGGTGCTCAAACACCTGATCCGGCTATCAACCATGAAGCCAATGGTGCCTGACTGTTCTTAACCGAGCCTTAATGGCACGCATGCCCGGCATCCCTTTCACCTTGCGATTGCCGCGCGATGCTTTCACTCGATCTGCCTGGGTTTGCTTGCCTGGGAACTTGATGGCCGCTCCGCCGAGCGCGGCATCGAACGGATGCGGGAGTCATCGTTGCGACGGTTTTTTGTCCGATCCATGAGGATTTTGATCAGCACTATCGCCACGGTGGAACCAGCCAGCGCCGGTGAAGAGACCAGAATTTCACCCAGACCGTTCACCGCCTGAGCACTGACTTGCTGGACGTGATTGGCCAAGGAGACAACATCATGCTCCCGGATGGCATGGAGATCCTCCATCTTGGCCTGCAGATTGTTGAAGCCACCCTGAAACCGAATCGACGTGAAGACGCCGTTGGCAATGGCGCCCAGGGCAAGCAAACCCACCGGCCGCATCAGATGTTTGATCAAGAGGCCTCGCTCCGTTGGCGGTGCAATCTGGTAAACCTTGCCAACCATCAGGGACAAGATGTGGGCGCGCACTGGAGGTGACGCTGACGCGTAAACATCCTCAACCAGTTCCACCATCGGTATTTCAAGCAACGGCAACCTCGTTGCGCCGACTTTTTCCACTTGCCTCACTGTCATTCAAACACTCCTGTTTTTTTCACTTATGCCAATCATCAAATCCGATTCAACACGGCGTTGACGCGCTTTCAACTGTAGACAGATGTATGGCTGGCAGGCACCCAAAGCTGGTAAGGATGTGTAAAAAGCCACCGGGCCATTGGCCGCACACATGCCACCGCTGCGCATCGACTAGCGCCTGCTGGTGCCAAAAGGCGGCTGGTTGCGCCAATAACGGATCACCATCCATCCGCCGAACAGACCCCCCAGGTGCGCAAAATGAGCAACGCCACTGGCGGAGCCGATCACACCCAAGGTCAGCTCGATCAATCCGTAGAGCCTGACAAACAGCCAGGCAGGCATCGGTATGGGAGGAATGAGAGGCACGATGGTGCGCTGTGGGAACATCATGGCAAAGCCAAGCAGCAGGCCAAACAATCCTCCCGAAGCACCGATGGTCGGTGCCATGATGCCAAGCGATGCCGTCACCAAGAGCTGTAACGCCGCCGCTGCGAGCACGCTCACTGCGTAAAACAAGGCAAAACGACGCGTGCCCCACAGGTCCTCCAGTTCACGGCCAAACATCCATAGGCCAAACATGTTGAAGGCGATGTGCGTGATGTTGCCGTGCAAAAAAGCGTAGCTCACGACCTGCCAGGGCATGAACAGCCCCGAACCCAGTGGCCACAGCGCAAACATCTCGGTGAAAGCACCACCGAACAGTTGCTGGAGCAGGAAGACCACCACATTGGTGATGATCAAGGCTTGGGTCAGGGGTGGCATGGCGAGGTTCCTGGTTGTTGGATTTCATAGGCAGGTGGCAACTTTGCAGGAACTATTTGACTGGCGTCAATTCACGAGTGGACTTCTCCTGTGCCTGTTGGCCAGACAAAAACCGCCTTGGCCGGTTGGCCGGACGCGACGACAACCTTTTTATGCAAGGTTTTACCGTCCAGAGATGCATCAACCACATACCTGCCGGGCTGGAGCTTGGCCAGCACGAACGGCCCGTCTGATTTGACTTTGAAGTTGACATGCCGCGCGGCATCGCGTACTTCGACAGTCACGCCGGAAACGAAGTCGGCCCGCGTTTTGTCTTTGACGGCAAATTCCAGCGTCAGCGGCCAACTGTGGCTCGCATGTTCGATGGCCGTCGACTCGGTCTGGCCGATGCCGCCGGTCAGATAGTCGATGCTTCCCATGCGCTGAATGGGTGGCAGGCCAGCGGCGGCATGGGCCACGGATGCGTACACCATCAACGCGCATGTCGTTGAAAGCAGGCCAGGCTTGGATGTGAGGATCTTCATAACAACTCCTTTGTCTTAACAGAGCAGCGAATCGATGCAGTGCGCTGCCCCGGGCACTGCCTTAATGTCCGGGCAGAGACTGTGCTTGAGTCCTTCACCTGCGCGAACACAAAGATGGCTCCAGTCGTCAGTGGCCTGGAATTCATTTCTCATTCCTTGCCCCTGTTGAGGAAGAAGCTGGTAACAGTCTGAACGAGCCAGCTTAGTCAGAACTTAATCTGGCAACAACGCATCCGCCGATCCGTGCGAAGCCCCGTTGGCAGGCAGTCCTTTAGGTTGCGGCTAAGTTCGCACGCCCATACTTTGCGGTCATACACGCTCGCCATTTGGAGTACCCCGTGAAGACCCTGGCCATTGAGCATACCGAGTTGGCCTACTACGCCGACTTTGGGGTTTATCTGCTAGCAGCACTGCTGCTGCCTGGTGTGCTGATGCATTACACGCCAATGGCGCTGCACAGGGAGTTACCGCTGGCGGGATTGGCGGGATTGGGGCTGTGGACACTGATTGAATACGCCATGCACCGCTTTGTTTTCCATGGCCTGGAGCCGTTTCAGAGCCTGCATGCGGAGCATCACCGCAGGCCGCTGGCCCTGATTGCCACGCCCACACTTGTCAGCGTGACCCTGATCGCGGTGCTGGTCTGGCTGCCCGCCACTTTGCTGGCCGGGTTCTGGCTCGGCAGTGGTGTCGCCCTGGGCGTGACCATCGGCTATTTTGTCTATGGGGTGATTCACCATGGCGTGCATCACTGGCGCGCCAAAAGTGCCTGGATGCGGCAATGCAAACGCCAGCACGCCATTCATCACCATGACCCGCATATCAACTACGGTGTCACCATGCTGTGGTGGGACCGCGCCTTTGGCAGCAACCGCAAGCCCAGCGATCACCCATGAGACACGCGTCGCTGACCGAAGCCAGCGCGGCTGCGCGAGTGCTTATGGTTCGCTCTTGATGTTTGGGGATTACAACGTCAACACGGTGCAACCTGTGGTCTTGCGCGCTTCCAGATCGCGGTGTGCCTGCTGCACGAATTCCAGCTTGTAGCGCTGCTCGATGTGAATCTTGACCTGCCCACTGGTGACGGCGGCGAACAGGTCGTCTGCCATAGCCTGCGTGCTCTCACGCGTGGCGATGTGGGTGAACAGGGTCTGGCGCGTCACGTACAGCGAGCCTTTCGGGCCGAGAATGCCCGGTGAAAACGGGGCCACCGGACCCGAGGCGTTGCCAAAACTGGCCATCAGGCCAAAAGGGGCCAGGCAGTCCAGCGACTTGTCCCAAGTGTCTTTGCCCACCGAGTCATACACCGCCCGGACCCCCTTGCCACCAGTGATCTCCTTGACCCGGATCAGGAAGTCTTCAGATGCGTAATTGATAGCAAACTCCGCACCATTGGCAAGGGCTAGAGCACATTTTTTATCTGAACCTGCGGTACCAATCAGACGCAGGCCCATGGCTTTGGCCCACTGGCAGGCGATCAGGCCCACGCCCCCGGCGGCGGCGTGAAACAGCACAAAATCGCCCGGCTGGAAGCCGCCCTGCGGAAGGGTGCGCTTGAGCAGGTATTGCGCGGTGAGGCCCTTGAGCATCATCGCTGCGCCGGTCTCGAAGCTGATCGCATCGGGCAGCTTGCAGACGCATTTGGCGGGCATCACCCGCAGGTCGCAGTAGCTGCCGGGGGGCTGGCTGGCATAGGCGGCCCGGTCGCCGACCTTGAGGTGAGTCACGCCCTCGCCCACAGCCTCGACCACACCAGCGGCTTCCATGCCGAGTTTCAGGGGCATGGACGCGGGATACAGGCCACTGCGCTGATAGACGTCAATGAAGTTCAGCCCCACGGAGTGGTGGCGAATGCGGATTTCACCTGGGCCGGGTTCGCCCACGCTGACCTGCACCAGCTTGAGCTCTTCGGGGCCACCATGCTGGTCGATCTGTATCGCGCGGGATGTGTGTGAGGTCATCAAAAGTCTCCTTATGGTCAAATGTGGCGGGATGTTGCCATGAAACCGAGCCCCGCGTTTTACTGCGAGAATAGAAACGCCCTGTTTCTACCCGCATGACCTTCTCCTTGTTTCCCCTGCCTGTCACAACGCATTTAGCAGCCTTGTTGCGTTCATGAGCCACCCGCGCGTTACCCTCACCGCAGCGCTGTTGCTGACGGTGCCGCCAGTCATGTGGGCGGGCAACGCCGTGCTGGGCCGGGTGGTTGCCAGCATGGCCTCACCCATGACGCTGAACCTGCTGCGCTGGTGCATTGCGTTTGTGCTGCTGCTGCCATTGGCGGCTTCTGTGCTGCGTCGAAGCAGCCCGCTGTGGCCGAGCTGGCAGCGATTTCTGGGCCTGGGGCTGCTGAGCATTGGCGGCTACAACGCGCTGCTGTACTTGGCATTGAACACCTCCACCCCGATCAATGTGACGCTGGTGGGGTCCATGACGCCAGTGTGGATGTTGCTGATCGGGCGGCTGTTTTTTGCCATGCCCATCTCGCGACGCCAATGGCTGGGAGCTGCCATGTCGATCACCGGTGTGCTGGTGGTGCTGAGCCGTGGGCAGTTGGACATGTTGTTGCAAGTCAAGCTGGTGCCCGGCGACTTTTACATGCTGCTGGCGTCAGCGGCTTGGGCCTACTACAGCTGGATGCTGGCGCATCCCACGTCCGAGCCCAGCAGCATTCGCAGCAACTGGGCGGAGTTCCTGATGGCGCAGATTGCACTGGGGCTGATCTGGGCAGGCCTGTTTGCCGGGGGCGAGTGGGCATTGGGTTTTGGCCGCCTGACCCTGAGCTGGCCTTTGGCGGCAGCTCTTCTTTTTATAGCTGTCGGCCCTGCCCTGCTGGCCTATCGCGCCTGGGGAGCAGGTGTGGCGCGCGCGGGTCCGACGGTGGCGGGGTTTTTTATCAACCTCACGCCACTGTTCACAGCCGTGCTGTCAGGTCTGTTTCTCGGTGAGATACCGCACCTGTATCACGCGCTGGCGTTTGTGCTGATCGCGGGCGGTATTGTGGTGTCGTCACGGCGTTAAGCCCACGCTCGGGAGAGGGCTCGGGCATAAGCCGCTTCAGCGGTTGCGCATGAAGACAAAAATTCCCAGAATGACCAGCACCGATCCCGCCGCCACCCAGCCTGTGAAGGGCTCACCCAGAATCAGGGTGCCCATCGCGATGGTGGACATCGGGCCGACCATACCGGTTTGCGCCGTCAGGGAAGACCCGATGCGCTCGACAGCCATCATCACCATCAGCACCGGCGCGGCGGTGCAAACGGTGGCGTTCAGGATCGACAACCAGATCACCTCGGGTGCAACCAGCGCTGCACTGAGCGGACGCAACACGACAAATTGCGCAATGCACAGCACACAGGCCACCAGCGTGGCCAACCCCACCAACCGCAAAGAGCCCAGCCGTTTGACCAGTTCACCACTGAAGCTCAGATAAATGGCATAGCAAACCGCGCTGGAAAACACCAGCACGGCCCCGAGCGCGGCGTTGGCACCTTCCAGCTTGATCTCGTGGCCAAACACCAGCAGCACGCCGAGGTAGCTGATGCCCATGCCCAGCGCCTGAAAACGCGTGATGTGGCGCTTGTAGAGCACCAGTCCCAGAATCAGCACCAGCGTCGGGTTGAGGTACAAAATGAGCCGCTCCAGCGAAGCACTGACGTACACCAGGCCGGCAAAGTCCAGAAAGCTGGCCAGGTAGTAGCCCGAACACCCGAGCCCCAGAACACCCCACCAGTCGCGCCGCGTCAGCGCTGGCTTGCCACGACTGGACCACCAGGCCATCACGGCGAAGATGGGCAGCGCGAACAACATGCGGTACATGATCAGCGTGACCGCATCCACACCATAGCGGTAGGCCAGCTTGACGATGATCGCCTTGCCGCTGAAGGCAATCGCGCCCAGCGTCGCGAGCACCAGACCAAACGCTATGCCTTCAGTAGCTGGTCGTCCTTTATGCATAAGGGCTAGAGGCCATTTGTATATCTATCAATGGTCGGATGCCGGGGTACTGGAGAGCACTTCTTCGAGCACCGTCAGGCCCTCGGCTACGCGCAGGGCACCGGCGAGGCGCAGCGGACGCATGCCGTCGGTGATCGCCTGGCGCTTGAGGGCATCGGAATTGGGTTCGCGGGTGATCTGCGCCTTGAACGCCTCCGACACCACTAGCAATTCATACAAGCCCATGCGGCCGCGAAAACCCGTCATGCGGCAATCCACACAACCCACGGGTTTGAAAGGTTTGTAAGTGCCGCTGAGTTGCCAGGGTTTGACGGCCTGCTCCAGCGTCTCGCGTGAGGTAGAGGTGTCTGGCTCCTTGCACAACGGGCATAAGGTGCGCACCAGCCGCTGCGCCAGCACGCCCAGCAAGGTGGCGTTGATCAGGTAGGCCGGCACGCCCAGTTCCATCATCCGGGTGATGGCGCTGGGCGCGTCATTGGTATGCAGGGTGGAAAAAACCAGATGGCCTGTGAGTGCGGCCTGTACCGCCATCTCGGCGGTAGCCTGGTCGCGTATTTCACCGACCATGATGATGTCGGGGTCCTGGCGCATCAGGGCACGCAGGCCTTCCGGAAAGCCAAAGTCCAGCTGCGTCTGCACCTGGGTCTGGTTAAAAGACGCCTCGATCATCTCGATCGGATCTTCCACCGTGCTCACGTTCACCTCTTCGGTGGCGACCCGTTTCAGGGTCGAATATAAGGTGGTGGTTTTGCCCGAGCCGGTGGGGCCGGTCACCAGGATGATGCCGTTGGGGCGTTTGACCAGCGCTTCCCAGCGCTCGGCATCGTGTTTTGAGAAGCCCAGCGCGTCGAGTTCCTTGACGGTGGTTTCGGGGTCAAAAATCCGCATCACCATCTTTTCGCCAAAGGCGGTGGGCAGGGTCGAAATGCGCATTTCCACCTCGGCCCCTCCGGGGTTGCGGGTTTTGATACGACCGTCCTGTGGTCGGCGCTTTTCCACCACGTCCATGCGGCTGAGAAGTTTGATGCGCGCCGTCATGGCAGTCAGCACCCCCATCGGCATCTGGTACACCGGGTGCAACACACCGTCAATACGAAAACGGATCACGCCCTGTTCGCGCCGGGGCTCCAGATGGATGTCGCTGGCGCGCTGGTCAAACGCGTATTGCCAGAGCCAGTCCACCACCTGCACCACGCTCTGGTCGTTGGCATCGAGTTGTTTGTTGCTCTTGCCCAGTTCGACCAGTTGCTCAAAGCTGGACCCGACGTTGCTGCCAGCCTTGGCCGCAGCCCGCACCGACTTGGCGAGCGCAAAAAACTCCACGGTGTAGCGGTGAATTTCCTGCGGGTTGGCCACCACACGGCGCACGCTGCGCCGCGCCTGGCGCTCCACCTCGCCCACCCAGTCGGTCAAAAACGGCTCCGCCGTGGCCACCACCACTTCATGGGTGGTGACCTGCACCGGCAAAATTTTGTGCCGCTCGGCGTAGGCTGGGCTCATGGTGTCGGCCACTTTGCCCACATCGACCTTGAGCGGGTCAATGCGCAAATAGGCCAGCTTCACATGCCCGGCCAGCCACTGGGTGAGGGACTCGAGGTCCATTGGTTTGTCGTCCACCGCGCGGCGCACCGCCACGCTGGCCAGACGCAACAAGGGGTGCTGCGCGCTTTCGGCCTGCGCGCAGCGGGTGTGGATGCGCTGCGCCTCCTGCGCGGTGATGGTGCCGTCGGCTTTGAGCCATGACACCAGGCTGCGCCAGTCCAGCGGGCCAGTGTGGGGTTCAGAGCGGTGTTTGGTGGAGGTTGCAGGCGTCATGACAGCATCGGTTTGAAAACCCGCACCCATTTCGTGGCAGGCAGACCCCAGCGGGCCTCAATCACGGCGGCGCGCGCCATCAGCACCTCGCGCTTCGTGCGCTTTGGGGTGCACTGAGCCAGCACCACAGTATTGCCTTCACGGGTCGGCTTGAAGGCCCAGATGGCCTCCTTGCCAAACGCTGCCGACATCTTTTCGACACTGCGCTCGAAGCTGGAGGCACGGCCAAACAGGTTGACCGTCATGCAGCCATCGGGGGTGAGCAGGCGGCGGCAATGGTTGTAGAACGGCAGGCTGTCGAGCACCGGCGCGGCGGCTTCGCGGTCATACAGATCCACCTGCAAGGCATCCACCGTGCCCCACCATTTGGGGTTGAGAATTTCCTGCGCCGCATCGGCCAGCACCACACGCATCATCGGGTTGTCGGCGGGCAGTTTGAAATGGCTGCGGCATATTGCGAGAACCTGAGGGTTGAGCTCAACGGCGGTGGTTTTGATGTGCAGTTCTTTGGCGCAGAACTTGGTCAGCGACCCCGCGCCCAGGCCCAGCTGCATGGCCTGGCGGTCTTTGACCGAATCAGTTTCCACAAACAACAGCCAGGCCATCATGCGCTGCACATATTCATGGACCAGACCAATGGCATCTTCCAGATACATGGAGCCCTGAACCCACTCGCTGCCAAGATGCAAGTGCCGAATGTTGTAGTCGTCCGAAAAATTGACGTCAGGAAGTTGGGGGGTGCGTTTTTTCAAGATGCGTGATTATCCCCATTCAAACGTCTAAGATGCTGCCTCTTTGACATTGAAAGGGCGACCCGATGAAGATTGAAACCTTGGCTGTTCACGCGGGCTACACGCCCGACCCCACCACCAAAGCTGTGGCCGTGCCGATTTATCAAACAGTGGCCTACGCCTTTGACGACACCCAGCACGGTGCCGACCTGTTTGACCTGAAGGTCGCGGGCAACATCTACAGCCGCATCATGAACCCCACCTGCGGTGTGCTCGAAGCACGCGTGGCGGCATTGGAAGGCGGCGTGGGTGCACTGGCAGTAGCCTCGGGCATGTCGGCCATCAGCTATGCGATCCAGACCATCTGTGAAGCCGGTGACAACATCGTCTCCGCTTCCACGCTTTACGGTGGCACCTACAACCTGTTTGCCCATACATTTCCGCAAATCGGCATTCAGGTGCGTTTTGCCGACTACCGCGATCCGGCCTCGTTCGCCAACCTGATCGACGACAAGACCAAGGCAATCTATTGCGAATCAGTGGGTAACCCGCTGGGCAATGTGACCGATCTGGCCGCACTGGCGGACATTGCCCACGCGCACGGCATCCCGCTGATTGTGGACAACACCGTGCCCAGCCCGTACCTGTGCCGCCCGTTTGAGCATGGTGCCGACATCGTGGTGCATTCGCTGACCAAATACCTCGGTGGCCACGGCACCACGCTGGGCGGCGTGATTGTCGATTCTGGCAAATTTCCCTGGGCCGAGCACGCCAAGCGCTTCAAACGCCTCAATGAGCCTGATGTGAGTTACCACGGTGTGGTCTATACCGAGGCTTTTGGGCCAGCCGCCTACATTGGTCGGGCGCGTGTGGTGCCGCTGCGCAACATGGGTGCCGCGCTGAGTGCCATGTCTGCATTCCAGATTCTTCAAGGCATTGAAACTTTGGCCCTGCGCATGGACCGCATATGCGATAACGCGCTGCAAGTGGCCAGCTACCTGCAGGCGCACGACAAGGTGAGTTGGGTGAATTACGCGGGCTTGCCGGATCACCCGGACCACGCGCTGGTGCAGAAGTACATGGGCGGGCGGGCATCCGGCATCATCAGTTTTGGTGTCAAAGCCGCTGACAGTTTGGAGGCTGGTGCGCGCTTTCAGGACGCCCTGAAGCTGTTTACCCGGCTGGTCAATATTGGTGATGCCAAATCACTGGCTTGTCATCCGGCGTCCACCACGCACCGGCAACTCAACACGGCCGAGTTGGCCAAAGCCGGTGTTAAGCCGGACATGGTGCGCCTGTCTTTGGGTATTGAACACATTGACGATTTGCGCGACGACCTGGCGCAGGCACTGTCCGCAGTCTGAATGGCGATCAAAACGACAGGTGAGCCTACTGCGCCGCCTGTTTACCTGGCCGTGCGATCGCCCACAAAACCGAAAGCAAACTTCAAAGCCTCCTGCAAGGCGTCGTCAATGGCACGACGCTCTGGCTCGGTCAGGTAAAACATCATGTCAACATCGTGGCGCAGATAACGCGCGGGTAGGCGGTTGAGCGCCACACAGGCGACGTCAGCCAACATATCGGGACTGAAGTCCGGGTAAGAATCAGCCATATTGGTCACCGCCTCAAACACAACCGGCTCGTAAAAATTGTGAATTTGTTCAAAGTTGATGTTCATAAGCATGCCATGAGAGAGGTTTGACCGTTGAACTCATCACTGCCAGGGTGCAACAGCTGGACTGGTGATTTTTTGCACTGTACATGAATTTTGCTGCGGTAACTGATGTTCCAAAGCTACAAAACATGTAGCAATCCCGAAAATTGCGATATAGTGCATTTCCCTCGCCGAAGACTCCCGAAAGCGCCACGGCCAGCGCTTTCAGCCACGGTCATGATTCGGTCAAGATTTCACACCTTAAGGAGAAGCACCATGAGTACAAAAGAAAATGTTGCCATTGGCCAACTATTGAGCCTGCTTGAATCGCGTTACGCCATCCGTGTGCTTTGGGCACTCAAGGACGGACATCCGCAAACCTTCCGGCTGCTTCAGGACAGCGTGGGTGGCATCACCCCCAACACCTTGAACACGCGTATCAAGGAAATGCGCGAAGCCGGTCTGTTGGATCACGGCAGCAGCGGCTACCTTGTAACCCCGCTGGGCGCTGACCTGCTCAAGCGCATGGGCGATTTGTCCGCCTTCGCGACCAAATGGGTGGCTGCCCAAGCCAAGAAAAAAGCCTGATCGCCTTTGCTATCAGTCGCTCCAACCCTGTTCCATTACCAAACTCCATGATCACGACTCCCTCAGGACTCCAATACGAAGACAACCTAGCAGGCGCTGGCGATGTCGCCACCGAAGGCCAGCGTGTCACCGTTCACTACACCGGCTGGCTTTTTCAGGATGGTATGCAAGGCACCAAATTTGACTCCAGCAAAGACCGTGGCACACCCTTTGTCTTCAACCTTGGCGCAGGCGCGGTCATTCGCGGCTGGGACGAAGGTGTGGCTGGCATGCAAGTGGGCGGTGCCCGCACGCTGATCATCCCGCCTGGCCTCGGCTACGGCGCGCGTGGCGCAGGCGGCGTGATTCCGCCACAGGCCACGCTGAAATTTGAGGTTGAACTTCTGAAAATCTCCTGATCGCCTCTGATCTGCAGCAAGCGGGCACCTGTAGCAGGTGCCCTTTTTTATGGGGATGACCCCATTGAAGGTGGCGATCATTCCCGATAAAAAAGTTTTTGCGGGGTCTTGAAAACATCAGGCCCATCGCCACATCGAAGCATCGTTATTTCAAAAATCGCCTCACCGCATGTCTGACTCAACACCCCAAACGCCCCCTGCGGACAAGTCCGCCTCCCCAGCTCCTGCAGCTGATACCCAAAACATCCGGGAAACCATGGCGACTTACGAGTCGGACATGCTGACCAAGTGCCAGGCCGATCTGGCTGAATTGCAGGCCAAGAGTGCTGAACTCGCTGACCAGTACCTGCGCGCCAAGGCTGACGTGGAAAACGCCCGTCGCCGCGCCGAGGACGAAGTCGCCAAATCACGCAAATTTGCGCTCGAAGGCTTTGCCGACAGCTTGCTGCCGGTGATTGACAGTCTGGAAGCCGGGCTAGCCATCAAGGATGCCAAGGTGGAGCAGATTCGTGAAGGTGCGCAAGCCACTTTGCGTCAGTTGCAGGCGGCACTGGAGCGCAACAAGATCATCGCCATCAACCCGGCTGCCGGTGCCAAATTTGACCCGCACCAGCACCAGGCCATCAGCGTGGTGCCGTCAGAGCAGGAAGCCAACACGGTGGTCACCGTGCTGCAAAAGGGTTATCTGATTTCCGACCGGGTGCTGCGCCCGGCATTGGTCACCGTCGCTGCAGCGAAATAAACCTCATCTCCAGCTTGAAAAATTTCAGGCTGTCCACAAGTTACACACATCTGACTATTTAGGAGTTCATCATGGGAAGAATCATCGGTATCGATCTGGGCACCACCAACAGCTGCGTCGCCATCATGGAAGGCAACACGCCCAAGGTGAATGAGACCGCCGAAGGTGCGCGCACCACGCCCTCCATCATTGCCTACCAGGAAGACGGCGAAGTGCTTGTCGGAGCATCGGCCAAGCGCCAGGCAGTGACCAACCCGAAAAACACGCTGTACGCGGTCAAGCGCCTGATCGGTCGCAAGTTCACTGAAAAGGAAGTTCAAAAAGACATCGACCTGATGCCCTACAAGATTGCCGCTGCTGACAACGGTGATGCTTGGGTGGAAGTGCGTGGCAACCGCATGGCGCCCCAGCAGATCAGCGCTGACGTGCTGCGCAAGATGAAGAAAACCGCTGAAGACTATCTGGGCGAAGCCGTGACCGAGGCCGTGATCACCGTGCCCGCTTACTTCAATGACGCACAACGCCAGGCCACCAAGGACGCTGGCCGCATCGCTGGTCTGGAAGTCAAGCGCATCATCAATGAACCCACCGCTGCTGCCTTGGCTTTTGGCTTGGACAAAAATGAAAAGGGTGACCGCAAAATCGCCGTCTATGACCTGGGTGGGGGCACGTTCGACATCTCCATCATCGAAATTGCCGACGTGGACGGTGAGAAGCAGTTTGAAGTGCTGTCCACCAATGGCGACACCTTCCTGGGTGGTGAAGACTTTGACCAACGCATCATTGACTACATTATTGCCGAGTTCAAGAAAGAACAAGGCGTGGATCTGGGCAAGGACGTCCTGGCTCTGCAGCGCCTGAAAGAAGCCGCTGAAAAGGCCAAGATCGAGCTCTCCAGCAGCGCCCAGACCGACATCAACCTGCCCTACGTGACCGCTGATGCGTCTGGTCCGAAGCACCTGAACATCAAGCTGACCCGCTCCAAATTGGAGTCCCTGGTGGAAGAACTGATTGAGCGCACCATAGCGCCCTGCCGCACCGCCATGAAGGACGCTGGCGTGAGCGCAAGCGACATTCATGACGTGATCCTGGTCGGCGGTATGACCCGCATGCCCAAGGTACAGGAAAAGGTCAAGGAACTGTTTGGCAAAGAGCCGCGCAAGGACGTGAACCCCGACGAAGCCGTGGCCGTGGGTGCTGCCATTCAGGGTCAGGTGTTGTCTGGTGACCGTACCGACGTGTTATTGCTCGACGTGACACCGCTGTCGCTGGGTATCGAAACCCTGGGCGGCGTGATGACCAAGATGATCACCAAAAACACGACCATCCCGACCAAGTTCGCGCAAACATTTTCGACAGCCGACGATAACCAGCCCGCTGTGACCATCAAGGTCTATCAGGGAGAGCGTGAAATTGCGACCGGCAACAAGCTGCTGGGCGAATTCAACCTGGAAGGTATCCCGCCATCTCCACGTGGTTTGCCGCAAATTGAAGTGTCTTTTGACATTGATGCCAACGGCATTCTGCACGTGGGCGCCAAAGACAAGGGCACCGGCAAGGAAAACAAGATCACCATCAAGGCCAACTCAGGTTTGTCTGAAGCCGAGATCCAGCAAATGGTGAAAGATGCCGAGCTCAACGCCGCAGACGACAAAAAGAAACTCGAACTGGTGCAAGCCCGCAATACCGCTGAAGCCAGCATGCACAGCGTGAAAAAGAGCCTCACCGAGTACGGCGACAAGATCGACTCTGGCGAGAAGGAAAAAATCGAGGCAGCCATGAAAGAGCTTGAAGAAGCCCTCAAAGGCGACAACAAGGCTACCATTGACGAGAAAAGCACGGCTTTGATGACCGTCAGCCAGAAACTCGGGGAAAAGATGTACGCCGACATGCAGGCCAAGGAAGCCGCTGCTGCGCAACCTGAAGCCGCTGCTGGTCAATCCGCCGGTCCGCAAGGCGGTGCGGCTGCACAAGACGACAATGTGGTCGATGCGGAAGTGAAAGAAGTCAAGAAACCCTAAGGCGGACCCTTTCACACGGTTGTTCACACAAGCAACACGCGCCGCGTTGACCACTGAGGTGGTTCAACGCGGCGTTTGTATTGAAACCAGGCACGAATAGACCATGGCAAAAAGAGATTACTACGAAGTTCTGGGCGTTCCCAAAAACGCCTCGGACGAAGAAATCAAAAAGGCTTATCGCAAACATGCGATGAAACACCACCCTGACCGCAACCAGGGTGACTCAGCCAAAGTGGCTGAGGAAAAGTTCAAGGAATCCAAGGAAGCCTACGAGATGCTGTCGGACCCGCAAAAGCGTGCTGCCTACGACCAGCACGGCTTTGCCGGGGTGGATCCGAACATGCGCGGTGGCCCAGGTGGTGCCGAAGCTTACGGCGGTTTTGCCGAGGCGTTTGGTGATATTTTTGGCGACATGTTCGGCCAGCAGCGTGGTCGCCCAGGCGGGGGCCGCCAGGTGTATCGCGGCAGCGACCTCAGCTATGCCATGGAAGTCACGCTGGAAGAAGCGGCCAAAGGAAAAGACGCGCAGATCCGCATCCCAAGCTGGGACAACTGCGACACCTGCCACGGCACCGGCGCCAAGCCGGGCACCCAGGTCAAAACCTGCGGCACCTGCAGTGGCACCGGTTCGGTGCAAATGCGTCAGGGCTTTTTCAGCGTGCAGCAAACCTGCCCGACCTGCCGCGGCACTGGCAAGGTGATTCCGGAACCTTGCCCGGCCTGCCATGGCCAGGGCAAGACCAAGAAGCAGAAGACGCTGGAGGTCAAAATCCCCGCCGGTATCGACGGTGGTATGCGCATTCGCAGTGCAGGCAACGGTGAGCCCGGCACCAACGGCGGCCCACCGGGCGACCTGTACATCGAAATCCGTCTGAAAAAGCACGATATTTTCGAGCGCGATGGCGACGACCTGCATTGCTCGGTGCCCATCAGCATCGTCACCGCCACGCTGGGCGGCGAAATTGATGTGCCCACGTTGGCGGGCAAGGCTGCCATCGATATCCCCGAAGGCACGCAAACCGGCAAGCAGTTCCGGCTGCGCGGCAAGGGCATCAAGGGCGTGCGCTCCAGCTACCCCGGTGATTTGTACTGCCATATCGTGATCGAAACCCCGGTCAAGCTGACAGAGCACCAGCGCAAGCTGCTGCGTGAGCTCGACGAGTCACTGAAAAAAGGCGGCAGCAAACACTCCCCCACGGGTGACAGTTGGACCGACCGGCTAAAGAGTTTTTTTAGCTAACCGGTATTGTCCCCACGGTTGCCCACTGCGTGTGGCGCCCTGCCCCCCAAGGGGGCCGCGTTTTGCCTTGGGGCGGCCCGGCTGCAAAACAATGCCCCACGGTTGCCACATCGTTTGATTGAGAGGCTATCCAAATGATGCCATCAGGTCTATAAAGACTTGGTGGCATTTCTTTTTGGGAGCTTCAATATGAGCGTCAACATCACTTTTCTGGGCGGCGCAGGCACCGTCACCGGTTCCAAATACCTGGTGCACCATGATGGCAAGAGCCTGCTGGTGGACTGTGGTCTGTTTCAGGGCTACAAACAACTGCGCTTGCGCAACTGGGCCCCGCTGCCAGTGGCACCCGACCAAATCAACACCGTGCTGCTCACCCACGCTCACTTGGACCACAGTGGTTACCTGCCGTTGTTGGTAAAAGAAGGGTTCACCGGCCATGTCCATGCCACCCCCGGCACGCGTGACCTGTGCAAGATTTTGTTGCCTGACAGCGGTCACATCCAGGAAGAAGATGCCGAGTTTGCCAACCGGCACAAGCTCTCCAAACACGAGAACGCCCTGCCTTTGTACACGCGCCAGGACGCACTTGATGCGCTGCCCTTCATCAAAACCGTGGACTTTGGCAAAACCTTCAGCCCTCTGCCGGGCTGGAAAGCCACCTTTTCGCCGGCTGGCCACATCCTGGGCGCAGCCAGCATCCTGCTGGAAGTCGCCGGGCGGCGCATTTTGTTCTCTGGCGACCTGGGCCGCCCGGACGACCTGATCATGAGCCCGCCTGAGGTCGCGCCGCAGGCCGACACGGTGCTGATCGAATCCACCTATGGCGACCGCATTCACCCAGTGGAAGACATCCTGGCCGAACTGGCCCCGGCCTTGCAACGGGTGGCCAAGCGCGGTGGCGTGGCGGTGGTGCCTGTTTTCGCTGTAGGCCGCGCCCAGGCTCTGTTGCACGCTATTCATTTGCTCAAACTCAAAGGGGACTTGCCGACCTCGCTGCCGGTTTTTCTGGACAGCCCGATGGCGGTGCACACCACGCATTTGTTCGAAAGCCATCCCGGCGAACACCGTCTGAGCCAGCATGACAGCCGCGCCCTGACCCAGGGCGCCACCATGGTCAACAGCACCGACGAGTCAAAAGCGCTGGCCAGCCGACATGGCCCGATGGTCATCCTCTCGGCCAGCGGCATGGCTACCGGCGGACGCGTGCTGCACCACCTGGCCCACTACGCAGGCGACCATCGCAACATGATCATCCTGACCGGCTTTCAGGCCCCGGGCACGCGCGGAGCCAGCTTTGCCAGTGGGGCCAAGACGGTGCGCATCCATGGCCGCAATGTGGAGGTGAACGCCGAGGTGGTGCAACTGCAATCGGCTTCAGCCCACGCCGATGCCAACCAATTGCTGGCTTGGCTGCGCACCATGCCGCGGGCACCTGATCAGGTGTACGTGGTGCACGGCGAGGCCGGCCCGGCCGACACCTTGCGTGGTCGAATCAAACACGAGCTGGGCTGGCGCGCCCTGGTGCCTGAAGCGGGTTCTACCTGGCCGACCTGAGTGGCGTTGAATACTATGACATTCATAGCTGCTAACGCTTATATAACGGGAGCTAGAGCCTGATTTCTTATAAATTCTGTTATGCTGACCGGGCGCTCGCACTGCCTGGCTGTCGAGTCATTTGACGTCAATTGCCGGGCTTCTTGATCCACTGAACGATCTGCGCAACCGCTTGCGCCTCCATGCCGATGAAGCCGTGATAGTGAAACGCCTCACAAGGGTCGCCTGTCGGGTCTGCCCCGCCATCGATCTCCATGTATTGTTTGATGGGCGCGCGCTCCAGTCGGCCCATGAGGCGTTCGGCCGCATAGGCAGGGGTGAGTCGACAGGCATCGCGCTTGTGCTGGAAGATCAGCACGGGCACAAGGATTTGTTCCAGCGCGATGTCGGTAACCGATCCGCCAAACTGCCTGCCGGTTACCGTTGAAGTCAACACCAGCCCGGCAATCGACGTACCCAGTGCCACACTGTTGACAGCCGCACTGAGCGTGCCCTGACTCGTCCCCACCAGCCACACCGGCACCTTGCTGCGTTTTTGGATGTCTTCCACGGTGGCGCGAATATCCGCCAGATGCTCTTGTGACTGGCGAAACACCGGGGTCAGTTTTCTGGCATCACTCGGGTTGCCCACCAGCGCGACATTCAACGCGGCTTTGGCAAACTCGTCACGCGAGCGGATCAGAAAGTTGCCTGACTGCGGCACGCCGTCCTTGAGCCCGATACCGCCGCCACTGCCCGAAAACAGCAGTACGGTGGCCACTGCGCCGTCGCGAGGCATCCACCAGTAGCTGGTGGTGACCCCCGCACGCGTGGTCAACTGCACCAGCGTGTTTTGCGCCAGGGCCGCAGATGGCAGTCCCAAGGCCATCAGGCCAGCCAACATGACCTCGGCGACCCATTTCAGCATGTGACCGCCGGTTCGGTCAGAACTGATCGAGTGAGAGCGCCGTCACGCAGGTTGCACCTTCCACAATGCTGTCGCGCAGGCCCGGGGTCTGGGTCAGGATGTGGTCGGCGTAAAAACGCGCGGTGGTGATCTTGGCTTGCATGAAGGCCACGTCTTCGCCACGCGTGATGGCTTCTTGCGCCACCAGCAGGGCACGGCCCATTTGCCAGCCCGCCATCAGATTGCCCGCAAGCATCAGGTACGGCACGCTACCAGCAAACACGTCGTTGGGGTGCGCCTTGGTGTTACCCGCCACAAAATCCACCACGTCAAGAAAAGCCTGGCGCGCTGTGGCCAGGCGCTTGGCTACGGCCAGCGCGTCGGGCGTGGCGGTGGCAGCCAGCGCAACCTCGGTGGTTTCGATCTGCAAAGCCAGCGCTTTGGCAGTCTGGCCGCCATCGCGGGCGGTTTTCCGACCCACCAGGTCATTGGCCTGAATGGCGGTGGTGCCTTCGTAAATGGTCAAAATTTTCGAGTCGCGGTAATACTGGGCGCAGCCGGTTTCCTCGATGAAACCCATACCACCGTGCACCTGCACTCCCAGCGAGGTGACCAGCTGGCTCATTTCAGTGCTGTAGCCCTTGATCAGTGGCACCATGAATTCGTAAAAAGTCTCGTTTTGCTGCGCCACTTCGGCATCCAGGCAGTGGTGCGCTGCGTCATAAGCCGCAGCGGCCACGCTGGCCAACGCCCGGCAACCCTCTACATAGGCGCGCATGGTCATCAGCATGCGCTTGACATCCGGGTGGTGAATGATCGGGCCGGCTGCGGGCAGTGAGCCATCGACCGGGCGGCTTTGAACACGTTCTTTTGCAAACGCCACCGCCTTCTGATAAGCCATTTGCGCAATCGCCACACCCTGCACGCCTACGCCATAACGCGCAGCGTTCATCATGATGAACATGTATTCCAGACCCCGGTTTTCCTCGCCGACCAGGTAACCCACCGCACCGCCGTGGTCACCAAACTGCAGCACGCAGGTCGGGCTGGCCTTGATGCCCAACTTGTGCTCGATACTGACGCACTGCACATCGTTGCGTGTACCAACGGAGCCATCGGCACCCACCATGAACTTGGGCACCACAAACAGGCTGATGCCCTTGACCCCGGCGGGCGCACCCACCACGCGCGCCAGTACCAGATGCACAATGTTTTCAGCCAGATCGTGCTCGCCCCAGGTGATGAAAATCTTGGTGCCAAAAATCTTAAAGTTGCCATCGGGCTGTGGTTCGGCGCGGGTGCGCACGGCCGCCAGATCGCTGCCGGCTTGTGGCTCGGTCAGGTTCATGGTGCCGGTCCATTGGCCGTTGACCAGTTTCTCCAGGTAAATGGCGTTGAGCTCGGGCGAACCAGCGGTCAGCAGCGCCTCAATCGCACCATCGGTGAGCAGGGGCAACAGCGCAAAACTCATGTTGGCGGAGTTCTGCATTTCCCCCATCACCGAGCCAATGGTTTTGGGCAGGCCCTGGCCACCAAAAGCCACCGGGTGTTGCAGGCCTTGCCAACCGGCCTCGGTGTATTGCTGGAAGGCTTCCTTGAAACCGGGTGTGGCGGTGACCACGCCATCTTTCCAGGAGGTCGGATTCTTGTCACCTTCCCAGTTCAGCGGGCTGAGCACACCTTCGCAAAACTTGGCGCCCTCTTCCAGCACCGCCTGGGCGGTATCGAACCCGGCATCTTCCATGCCGGGCAATTGCTGGATCTGGTCAATACCTGCGAGGTATTTGATGTTGAACAGCATATCTTTGAGGGGGGCAACGTAGCTCATGGTGTGTCTCCTGATGTGTTTGATGTCTGCTGCACCGGCACGGCTGTCGGGGCGAAAAAAAGGGCATCGCGCGGATGCCCTGCATGGGTGTTAGCCTTAAAGGGCGGCAACCAATTCCGGCACCGCCACAAACAAGTCAGCTTCGAGCCCGTAATCGGCCACGCTGAAGATCGGTGCCTCGGGGTCTTTGTTGATGGCCACGATGACCTTGCTGTCCTTCATGCCCGCCAGATGCTGGATGGCACCGCTGATGCCTGCGGCAATGTAGAGCTGCGGTGCCACGATCTTGCCGGTCTGGCCGACCTGCCAGTCGTTCGGGGCGTAACCGGCATCCACCGCCGCGCGGCTGGCACCCACGGCGGCACCAAGTTTGTCGGCCAGCGGGATCATCACCTGGTTGAACTTCTCTTGTGAGCCCAGCGCCCGGCCACCGCTGACGATGATCTTGGCGGCGGTCAGTTCAGGGCGATCGTTGGTGGCGATCTCGCTACCGACGTAGATGGTGCTGCCCGGCACGGCTGCTGCTGCTATGGTCTCAATAGCTGCTGGCCCTTGTGCAGTCTGGGCTGCAGCATCAAAAGCCGTTGTACGCACGGTGATGACCTTGATCGCATCCGTGCTTTGCACGGTGGCAATCGCGTTGCCAGCGTAAATCGGTCGCTCAAAGGTGTCGGGGCTAATGACTTTGGTCAGGTCAGAGATCTGGCCAACATTGAGCTTGGCCGCCACGCGCGGGGCAATGTTCTTGCCTGAGGCGGTGGAGGCAAACAGGATGTGGCTGTAGCCACCCGCCAGGGCCAGCACCTGGGCGCTGACGTTTTCGGCCACGCCGTGGGCCAGGGTGTCGGCATCGATGTGGAAAACTTTGCTCACACCAGCGACCTGTGCAGCGGCAGCAGCCACAGCGGCGGCGTTGAAGCCAGCCACCAGCACAAACACGTCACCACCGAGTTGGCTGGCAGCGGTGATGGTGTTCAGGGTGGCGGGTTTGAGGTGGGTGTTGTCGTGTTCGGCAATAACGAGGACGGTCATGTATCTTCCTTCAAATGTCTTGTTCAATGGCCGGGTCAGATGACCTTGGCTTCGTTCTTGAGCTTGTCCACCAGGGCGGCGACATCAGGCACCTTGATGCCAGCGCTGCGTTTGGGTGGCTCGGTGACTTTGAGGATTTTGATGCCCGGCGTGACGTCGACACCCAAGTTTTCGGCCTTGATCACGTCCATCGGCTTCTTCTTGGCCTTCATGATGTTGGGCAGGGTGACGTACCTGGGTTCGTTGAGGCGCAAATCCGCAGTCATGACGGCTGGTAGGGTCACGCTCAGGGTTTCCAGGCCACCGTCGATTTCGCGGGTGATGCTGGCTTTACCGTCGGCCACTTCAATTTTGCTGGCGCAGGTGACTTGCGGTAGATCCGCCAGCGCAGCGAGCATCTGGCCGGTCTGGTTGCAGTCGTCGTCGATGGCTTGTTTGCCCAGAATAATCAAGCCGGGCTGTTCTTTGTCGATGAGCGCTTTGAGCAGTTTGGCCACGGCCAGGGGTTGCAGGTCGGCGGTGGACTCAACCAGGATGGCACGGTCAGCGCCGATGGCCATGGCTGTGCGCAGGGTTTCCTGGCATTGGGTGACACCGCAGGAGACAGCGATGATCTCGGTGGCGATGCCTTTTTCTTTCAGGCGCACGGCTTCTTCGATGGCGATTTCGTCAAACGGGTTCATGCTCATTTTGACGTTGGCGATATCTACACCGGTCTGGTCCGACTTGACACGGACCTTCACGTTGTAGTCCACCACGCGTTTGACTGCGACCAGGACTTTCATAAATTCGTCTCTCCAAAGTAGTGATTAAAGGCTTATAAAACAGCGCAAGCACGCCAGACTGATTGACGTGCACGTCAACTCGAGCATTCTATGCGGCTAGGCATGTCAGCTTGGTCGTCAGAACGACAATCCGGGGAAAAACCAATAAACGAACGATCGTGCTTTTTTATTATAGACAGGACTTTGCCAACTCACACCGCAACCCGCTGATGAATGACCCGTTGCGGGTAAGGAATATCAATCTGATGCTCGCGCAGCTGCCGCAGGATCTCCATATTGACCAGTGATCGCAGGTTGTCACTGCCGTTTTCGGGGTCGCTGATCCAGTAACCAAGCCGGAACTCGAGCCCGTCGGCGCCAAAATTCATCAGCGCCACCGTCGGGCCGGGGTCTGTCAGCACCCTCGCCTGCGAGCTTGCTGCCTGCAGCAGCAGCCGTGTGACCAGTTCCACATCGCTGCCATAACCCACCGACACGGTGGCAAACTGCCACACTTTGGGATCAGCCAGCGACAGATTCTCGACCCGGCTGGTGATCAGCATCTCGTTGGGTACGATGGATTCGCGGCCACTGAGCGAGCGGATCACCGTGTAGCGTGCATTGATCTGGGTGACGACCCCGCTGAAGTTGTCCACCTGAACGGTGTCGCCAATGCGCATACTGCGCTCGGCCAGAATCACAAAACCGCTCACGTAATTGGCGGCGAGCTTCTGCAGACCAAAGCCAATGCCCACCCCCACCGCACCACCCAAGACCGACAAAGCCGACAGGTCAATGCCCACCGCAGACAAAGCCAGCAACAGCCCGACAAACATCAGCAAGGCCTTGGCCGCATTGCTGAAGGCCTTGCGCAGGCTCAGTTCGCTGCCAGTGGCGTGGCGCAGCAGCTTGGCCTCAATGGCGGACGATATCCACAGTGTGATGATCAGCACCAGCGCGGCGGTCAGCGAGCCCTCGATGATCTTGCGCGCTGACAATTCGCTGGAGCCGACCTTCCAGCTGATGTCATCAAGTTCTGCCAGCACGACCGGCAACAAGCCGGTGACCCACAACACAAAAGCCAGCCAGGCCAGCCAGGAAATACTGCGCTCGAGTAACCTGATCAGTGGCGTTTCGGTAAAGGCCGCCTGCAATACTTTGACACCCAGACGAATCACCAGCAGCGACAGCAGCACCGGAATGGCGATCTTGAAAGCCGCCAGATGCACCGTCAGGGACAGCGGTTTGCGCACCAGATACGCCAAGCTCAGCCACAGGGCCGGGAACAGCACACCATCAATGATACGTTTGCCAAAGGTGATGCTGTTGGCATCACGGCCCTCAAATGCCCTGGCGACCAGGTTGGCCAGTAGCCAGGCCAGCAGCGCACACGCCGCCAGCACGGCGAGTTCAATCAGCGTGCCGGTCTGCGCCAGCGCTGCCAACCAGGTCTGCAGGTCGTCAGGTTGCGCATCAGACATCCGCCAAGACCCGGATATGCGCCTCCACGCTGCGCGCCAGCGGACTCATCACATAGCCACCTTCCAGGCAACTGATGACGCGGCCCTGGGCGTGGCGGCGTGCCACATCCATGATGCGACTGGTGATCCAGGCGTAGTCGTTTTCCACCAGACCGAGTTGCCCCATGTCGTCCTCACGGTGTGCATCAAAGCCAGCGCTGATCAGGATCAGCTCTGGCTTGAACTCTTCCAGCCGCGGCATCCAGGCGGCTTCGATCATCTCTCGGATTTCCATACCACGGGTGTAGGCCGGCACGGGCAGGTTACACAGGTTCGGCGCGTCGGAATGCACCCAGTCCAACGGGTAAAACGGGTGCTGGTAAAAGCTCACCATCAAAATACGGTCATCGCCCTTGACGATGTCTTCGGTTCCGTTGCCGTGGTGCACGTCAAAATCGACGATCGCCACACGCTGCAGGTTGTGCCGCTCCAGCGCGTACTTGGCGGCAATCGCCACGTTGTTGAAAAAACAAAAACCGCCCGCCTTGTCGCGGCAGGCGTGGTGGCCCGGCGGGCGCACGGCGCAAAACGCGGTACTCATCTCGCCTGCCAGCACCGCATCGACCGCATCGGTAGCGGCACCGGCGGCGTGTAACGCGGCGGTCCAGGTATGGACGTTGATGCTGGTGTCAGGGTCGATCTGCAGGTGGTCGGCACCACCGGCGGCGATTTCTTCCTTGAGCTCGGCGTTGAGGCCTCGAATGGCGGCCACATACATGCGACCATGGGCCAATTCGATGTCTGAGGTGGAAGCGGGGGTGGCTTCGCGGCGGTCCAGCGCCACGTCCAGGCCCGAAATCAGCAGGCGGTCGTCAATGGCATCGAGCCGCTCGGGGCACTCGGGGTGGCCCGGGCCCATTTCATGTTTGCGAAAGCTCGGGTGGGTAAAGTATCCGGTCATTGTCATGATGGTTGTTCTCCTGGGATTATTTTTTGGTAAGGTTACCTGATGGATATACAAGCAAAACTTACAGCCCTGGTCAATCAGCTTAACACGGTGATAGTGGGGAAATTTGAGCAAACTCAAGATTGTGTGGCCTGCCTGCTGGCGGGTGGCCACCTGCTGATCGAAGACGTGCCGGGTGTCGGCAAGACCACGCTGGCTCACGCCCTGGCCCGCACCTTCGGGCTGGACTTCTCGCGGGTGCAATTCACCTCCGACCTGATGCCCAGCGACTTGCTGGGTGTCTCGGTGTTTGAGCGCGGCAAGGATGCCTTTGTGTTTCACCCCGGCCCGATGTTTGCCCAGGTGCTGCTGGCCGACGAGATAAACCGCGCCAGCCCCAAAACACAAAGCGCGCTGCTCGAAGCCATGGAAGAAAAGCAGGTCACGGTGGAAGGTGAAACACGCCCCCTGCCCCAGCCATTCTTTGTCATTGCCACGCAAAACCCGATGGACCAGGCAGGCACCTATGCGCTGCCCGAGTCGCAACTCGACCGTTTCCTGATGTGCATCTCGCTGGGTTACCCGAGCCGCGAAGCCGAACGCCAGTTGCTGTGCGGTGTGGACCGGCGCGAACTGGTCGATACGCTGCCCAGCCTGCTCACCGCCAGCGAACTGCTGGAGTTGCAGCGCCAGGTGCAGGCGGTGCACGCCGCTGACCCGCTGCTGGACTATGTGCAGGACTTGCTTTCGGCCACCCGCTCGGGCCAGTGGTTTGTGCAGGGCCTGAGCCCGCGTGCCGGTATTGCGGTGCTGCGCGCGGCCAAGGCACGAGCCTTGTTGAGCGGGCGCAACTATGTGGCACCGGACGACGTGCGCGCCAGCCTGCCGCAAACCATTGCCCACCGGCTCATTCCCACGGGTGATGCCAACCGGGGCGCGGTGGAGCAAGTGCGGGCCATGTTGGACGCAGTGCCGCTGCCGTAATGGCTCCCGCCCGAAGCGCTTTTGGCGCGTCTTCATCTGCGGGGCGCACCCGGTGGCCAGGCCAAGTTAGGTCCATGAGTACCCTGGCTTGGAGCCCGGTTGCGCTGGCACGAGCGCGCTTTGCCCGGTGGTGGCAGGCGCGCATGCCGATGGCTGACAGCGTCACCCTGACCCAGCGCAATGTCTATATCCTGCCCACCCGCGCCGGGCTGCTGCTGGGGATCACGCTGCTGGTGCTGCTGGTGGCATCGATCAACTACCAGCTCAACCTGGGCTACCTGCTGACGTTTTTGCTGGCTGGCTGCGCCCTGGTGGCGATGCATGTGAGCCACGGTAACCTGCGCGGAATCACTATGACTTTAGGAGCGCATAACCCAGTCTTTGCGGGGGATAAAGCCCTATTCGGCATCAAAGTATTGAACACCCGCCAGCGCATGCGCTACGCCCTGGCGATGGCCGTCACCGACACCGGCCAGTGGGTGCACACCGACGTACCACCCAAAGCCAGCGCCAGCGTGCACTTGGCCTGGCAACCGACAGCGCGTGGTTTGCACCGTCTGCCCACGCTGAGCGCGCAGACGCTGTTTCCGCTGGGTACCTTTCGGGTCTGGACGCTTTGGCGGCCCGCCGCACAAGTGCTGGTCTATCCCCAACCCGAAGCCAAGCCACCGCCACTGCCTGATGGCACCTCCGATGCCGACCACGGCACCACCCGCACCGCACCACGTCACCACGGCGAGCCCGACAGCCTGCGCCCGTACCGGCGCGGCGACCCGCTGAAAAACATCCTTTGGAAAAAAGCCGCCAAAACCGGCGAACTGGTCAGCCGCGACAGTGTGGCCGCGCAGCAGCACGACCTGTGGCTGGACCGAGCGCTCACCGACCTGAACCACCCCGAGCAGCAACTCAGCCGCCTGTGCGCCTGGGTGCTGCGGGCTGACCAGCTGGGCCTGCGCTACGGGCTGCGCCTGGGCAACCAGGAGATCAAGCCGGATGACGGCCCGGCCCATCTGCAACGCTGTCTGCGGGCGCTGGCACTGGCATGAACCCCGGCCAAGCCATGCTAAACCCTGCCGACCTGCCTGGACCGTGCGCATGCAGATAGTGCCACTCAGCGCCCTCACCCACCTGCCGCGTGAAGCGCGTGATACGCTTTTCATGCTGCTGGTGATCGGCTGGGTGGTGGCACCCATGCTCGGCGAGTTGCCGATTTGGTGCGGCCTGCTCACCGGCGCGGTGATATTTTGGCGAGGCGTACTCGCCTGGCGCGGGCAACCGCTGCCGAGCAAATGGTGGCGACTGGGTTTGCTGGCACTGGCCGTGGCTGGCACCTTGCTCTCCTTCAAAACCCTGCTTGGGCGCGATGCCGGGGTCACGCTGGTGGTGGTGCTGCTGGCCCTGAAAACCCTGGAACTGCGCGCCCAACGCGACGCGTTTGTGGTGTTTTTCCTCAGCTTCTTCCTGATGTTGACCAACTTCTTTTACTCGCAGTCGCTGCTCACCGCTGCGGCCATGCTGGTGGCGCTGCTGGGCCTGCTGACGGCGCTGGTCAACGCCCACATGCCGGTGGGCCGCCCACCCCTGTGGCACGCAGCACGCATTGCCGGTGGCATGACGCTGCTGGGCGCACCGATCATGGTGGTGCTGTTCCTGCTGTTTCCGCGCATGGCGCCGCTGTGGGGCCTGCCCAGCGATGCCATGACCGGGCGCAGCGGTTTGTCGGCCGAGATGACGGTGGGCAACATCGCCAGCCTGGCGCTTGACGACAGCGTGGCCATGCGCATTGCCTTTGAAGGCGCTCCGCCGGCACAGAGCGAGATGTACTTTCGCGGCCCGGTGCTGTCCAACTTTGACGGCGTGCGCTGGCGACCTAACGAGCGCTTCAGCGTGCTGCGTGACCAGGATGCCCAACTCCAGGTGCAAGGCCCGGCAGTGCGCTACCAGGTCACGCTGGAGCCGAACCAGCGCCCCTGGCTGCTGACGCTCGATGCCACGCCCAACCCGCCCCAAGTGCCCGAGGGCCACGCCCGCATGACCGCTGAGCTGCAATGGCTGCAGGACCGCAACGCCACCGAACTGCTGCGCTACCAGGCCACCAGCTACCCGCAGTTCAGCTACGGCCAGAACCAGAACGCCCGGCAGCTGGCACCGTACCTGGCGTTGCCCAGACGCTTCAACCCGCGCACGCTGGCGTTGGCACAAACGCTCAAAGCAGCGGCACCTGCGGGCCAGGCCGCGGGAGAGTTCGTGGTGAAACAGGCGCTGGAGAAGCTGCGCACCGGCGGCTATGTCTATACCCTGGAGCCGGGTGTGTATGGCCGCGACAGCGCTGACGAGTTCTGGTTTGACCGCAAAGCCGGGTTTTGTGAACACTTCGCGGCGGGCTTTGTCATCCTGATGCGTGGCGCTGGCGTGCCCGCGCGCGTGGTCACCGGCTACCAGGGCGGCGAACGCAACAGCGTCGATGGGTTCTGGACCGTGCGCCAGAGCGATGCCCATGCCTGGGCCGAGGTCTGGTTGCCCGGTCAGGGCTGGGTGCGGGTGGACCCGACATCGGTGGTGGCCCCGTCGCGCACCGGCAGTTTTGCCCGACTGGAACCCCCGCGCGGCGTTGTCGCCCGTGCGCTTCTGGGCACCGTGAGCCCGGCCTTGGCCCTGAACCTGCGCGCCACCTGGGAGGCGATCAACAACCGCTGGAACCAGTGGGTGCTGAACTACAGCCAGGCCCGCCAGTTGGATCTGCTCAAAAACATCGGTTTTGAGTCGCCCAGCTGGGAAGACCTGATCTACCTGCTGTGCGCCATCGTCATCACCGTCAGCCTGATCGGCGCCGCCTGGGGCGCCTGGGATCGCCACCGTCAGGACCCCTGGCTGCGCCTGCTGGCACGCGCCCAAGCCCGCCTGCAACGCGCCGGACTCCCGGCACCACCCAATGCCACCCCTCGCCAGATGACCCAACAACTCCAAAACCAGACTGATCAGCAAGCCGAGGCGCAAAACTTTGCGAATTGGCTGCTGCGTCTGGAAGCCCTGCGCTACGCCCCGACCAGCACGGGGCCAACCTTCAAACACCAGCTCACTACACTGCAACGTGAACTCCAGCAGCTGCGCTGGGGCACATAGACGCCTTGATACTACTCATGCCTTTGCTTGCCACTCGACCATTATTTGCACTTCTTTTCATAGCTATCAGCGCTTTATGGATAAGCGCTGAGGCCCGAAATCATCATCATAAAAAGAGGGCCAGCAAAACAGCCGTCAGTGCGTCCATTCCCGGCCCCAGCTACGCCCAGCGCTCAGACGCCATGCAGGCAGCGGACGAGGTCGCCCAGCAGTTCGATCTGGACGCTGCCTGGGTGCGCCAGGCGCTCGCGCAGGCGCGCTACATCCCGGCCATTGCCAAAGCCGTCACACCACCGGCGGTCGGCATGGCCAAAAACTGGCAGGCCTACCGCGCCCGCTTTGTTGAGCCGCAGCGCATCAAGGCCGGCGTGGCCTTCTGGCAAGCCAATCGCGACACACTGCTGCGCGCGCAGGCTGAGACCGGCGTGCCGGTGGAGATCATCCTGGGCGTCATCGGTGTGGAAACCATTTACGGCCAGCAGATGGGCAATTTCCGCGTGCTCGACGCGCTGGCCACGCTGGCGTTTGACTTTCCGGCCAGCCACCCGCGCGCTGCCGAGCGCAGCATCTATTTCAAGAACGAGCTGGCCCAATTCCTTAGCCAGATGAGCCTGTCCGGCACCGACCCCACTACCTGGCGCGGCAGCTACGCCG
Source organism: uncultured beta proteobacterium (assembly GCA_903905735.1). Taxonomy (GTDB): domain Bacteria; phylum Pseudomonadota; class Gammaproteobacteria; order Burkholderiales; family Burkholderiaceae_C; genus Rhodoferax. The sequence goes on along the minus strand of CAIVHU010000016.1, from coordinate 1,675 downwards.
GGGCCATGGGTTTGCCGCAATTCATGCCCAGCAGCTGGCACCAGTACGCCGTCGACTTTGATGGTGACGGCAAGATCGACCTGTTCACTAGCCCGGCAGATGCGATCGGCTCGGTGGCCAACTATTTCAAAACCTTTGGCTGGCAACCCGGCCTGCCCACGCATTACCCGGTGAGTTTCGATGCGACCCGGCTGGATCTGCCCGCTCTGATGGCACCGGACATCCTGCCGACGTTCACTGTGGCCAGTTTCCAGGCCAAAGGCGCGTTACCCAGCGGGGAAGCCCTGCTGCACGCCGGCAAACTGGCGTTGATCGAGCTGCAAAACGGTGATGCGCCGCCGAGCTATGTGGCTGGCACCGAGAACTTTTATGTGATCACCCGCTACAACTGGAGCAGCTATTACGCCATGGCGGTGATTGAGCTGGGCCAGGCGGTGATGCAAGCGGCACAAGTCCATGCCATGCCAGGCAGCGGGCAAGCATCAAGCCCCCCGGCCAGTCAATAACGCTGCAATCCTATTGATAGCTGTCACCGCTTATTGCATAAAGGCTAGGCGACGATAACGCCTTCAAAAACAGAGTAGATTTCATCGACCCAGGTGTCAACCTCTCCGGCTCCTACCTGCAAAAATGCCAGACAGGTGGTGCCGAATTTCTCCCACTCGCGCTGGTCTTTCACGCCTTCATGACTGGCTACTAGGTGATCTGCGATGGCGGCAATGGCCACCAGCTGTCGCACGTCAAGCGGCACGCTGGCATCAGCGAGTACCGCAAAATCGTGGTGCAGGCGCACCGCGTGGGCCACCACCTGCGGCAGCCGCCAGGTTTTGGCCACGATGGCTCCCACCACCGCATGGTCGGTGCGGTGGGCGGCGTTTTCGGTCTGGATAAAGGTGCGATCCTGGCGCGCCAGGGCTTCGACCAGCGTGCCGCTGTAGCCGCGCACGCCTTGCAGCATCACCGGGATGCCCACGTGAAAAAACAGTCCGCAGGTTTTGGCCACCTCCACGTCCAGTCCATACATCTGGCGGGCAATATGCGCCATGGCCAGGCTGCGCCGGGTAGAAGATTCCCAAAAGTGTTCGATCAGCGTCGGGTCGATGCGGATGGCACTGCGCAGCAAAAATCCGGTCAGGATCGTCGCAGTGGGTTTGACACCCAACATGGCGATGGCCTGCGCCACCGAGTTCACCGGCTCACGGCGCGCATACAGTGAACTGTTGGCGATTTTGATCAGCGCTGCCGCCATGGCCACGTCGCCACCGGCAATGTCAGCCACCCGACTCGGGTTGGGATCGGCCTGGGCCAACTCATTTTGCAGTTGCACCAGCAATTGTGGGCACGGGGGGATAACGATGTCTTTGACCGGACCCGCGTCACGCGCGGCATCCAGTTCACGGTTCAAATCTCTGACAGGCATGAGGCACGCTCCATGCCCCTATTATTGCCACGAAAAGCGGCAAAAACTGGCAGCGCCATCAAACGACGCGAATGCGCGCGTCGGTCAGCTGCTGCCTGTGCAACAGACTTTGCTCGTGTCCCTCCGGCAAATCTGCATGAATTAGCGGCATGAGTTCGATATTGTCTGTCTTCAGTGCAACATGCAAGGAGATAGGCGATGAATGTGATGACAGAGGTCTCGGGGGTAGAAGGCGACGATGAGTTATTGCTGTTG
>CAIVHU010000015.1 GCA_903905735.1 uncultured beta proteobacterium | reverse complement strand
GAGACACCACTTCACAACATCGACAAAACTATGTCCAGATAAATCGAACCCACTCATGGCTGCAGCCACGTAAATATGCCATTTGGGCCGGAGAAAAACCGTCAACTGTGCATAGTTTCAAACTGTGCATAGGCAGCGCAAGCAGACAGCCACCTGAGGCAGCTCGAGGGGAAGGCAAATTCGACAAGTTCGTTGCTCTGTCAAGTCACGCTTGACCTTGCTCAAAAAGATGTGCAAGAACACCCTGGCAACCAATGCCATGAATACCCGTGGAAACTGACGGGCAGACAGCTTCACCACTTCCAGTTTTCGCAAGTGCAGGTCGGCAACCAATCTTGAATCGTCAGTTCACGTATGGCACATCTGGCTGTCGGCATCTGTAGGTCGGCACTCTACGCGATCGGCTATTGCACCTTGTTCACCACGGCCAGTCCAAACAAGGATTTCAGGGGCATATGTTTGCAGAAAAGATATCTCATATTTGAATGGCTTGATTGATTGAATTACTGGCGGGGCGCAGCCGACAGTGTGGACAGATAGGCCACGACATCCTCGCGGTCCTGGGCAAGGTCGACGCGGTAGTTCATGCGCTGACCGGGTACCACCTGTTCCGGGTCGGTCAGCCACGCCTTGATGCGCGTGGCGTCCCAGGTGAAAGTGGCCGCGGCCAGCGCGTCTGAATAGACGTAGTCCGGCGCTTTGCCGGCCTTGCGCCCGACCACGCCACGCAGTGCTGGACCCACCCGATTGGCATCCAAACTGTGGCAGGCAAAACAGCGTGACTCGACCAGCTGCTGGCCATGACTCGCCGACTGGGCCTGCACCAGTGCAGGCACCACTGTGGCCCAAGCCAGCACGCCTGGCCATAGTCGGACTCGCACAGACGTCAGGCACCAAAAGACAAGGCAGTCGCTGGCAAAGGACGACCCAATACGTTGTTCAACAACACATAGTGCATGGTTTCGTCGGCGGCCAGGCGACCGGCGACTTTGGCGAGGTCCTTGCTGCCAAAGGCAGGAATGACGCCCAGATAGGCGTTGATGGCACCGAGTTCCAGGCGGGCAGCCAAGTCCAGCACATCCGACTGACTGTGCAGCATGCCTGCATTGAGGGACTTGGCGTACTCATCGAGCTTCTTTTCCATCACCGGCGTGCCACCGAGCTTTTGTATGGTGGCGATCAGGACATCACGATGGGTCTTGTGGTCCGACTGAAAGCGCACAGCCACATCGAGAACGGGTTTTTGAAGCAAGCCACTGCCTGCGCCCAACTGGTAAGCATTGATGGCTTCGTGTTCAAGACCCAGGGCGATATTCAGGATCCCGACGTCTTTGGAAGCATCACCAGCCATCCCTTGTGCCAAGGTCTCTTTGCCAGCCAACATGGCGAAGGCCACGGCCGATAAAGTACCCGTGCGGCCAATGAAGGACCGGCGCGAAGATGTCAAGGAGACGGCTGAAGGGGTTTGAACGATGGATTGCATGGTGGTGTCCTTTGAAGTGGTGGTTGGCGACTTGCAGAGACCGGAAAATCCGGTGCTCCCACTCAATACGCGGGCAATCACCCCGTCAGATTCAACTATTTCAAAATATTCTTTGAATCCGTGTCCCCTGATCGCGCGTATTGGATCCATGCCCCATGAAATACCCTGCACAGTCAAGAAACGCAATCTCCCTGACAATGAAGTGATGAATACAGACAGCCAAGATGCCAAGCTCATTGCCCTGCTCGAGCGCGTTTCGCGGCAGGACCAGGATGCGCTCAAGTCCCTGTATGAGGCCTGTGCTGGCAAGCTGTACGGATTGGCCCTGCGCGTGGTCACCCAGCGCGAACTGGCAGAAGACGTGCTGCAAGAGGCTTTCCTCAAAATCTGGCGCTCGGCACCTGACTACACCGCCAGCCTGAGCCCGCCCATGGCTTGGATGGGGATGATCGTGCGCAGCCGTGCCCTGGACCTGCTACGCCGTCGTGCGGTCGAACGTACCCACCTGACTCAGGACATGGACGAAACGCTGACCGACACGCTGGACGGCGAAGGCCCCACACCGCTGGACTTTGCCCAGGCCAGCCAACAGGCCATGGCCTTGAACCAGTGCCTGAAACGGCTGGAGAGCAAGCATCGAGAGGTGGTCAACCTGGCCTATTTGCGCGATCTGAGCCACAGTGAGTTGGCAGCGCAACTGCAACTTCCGCTGGGCACCGTCAAAACCTGGATACGCCGAGGGCTGGACCAACTGCGCGTGTGCATGGCGCGGTTTGCCTGATTGAATGCCATGAAATTGCATCTTCACCCTGAACTTTTGGACCGCCTGGCAGCAGGT
>CAIVHU010000014.1 GCA_903905735.1 uncultured beta proteobacterium | reverse complement strand
AGCCCGTGGGCCACCTCAACCACTCCAGATAATCCAGGCAATCCGCGTCCGTCTGAAACCATGCCTGAAACTCCCCTAGAGAACCGGGGTACTGAGCGCCTGCACGGGGATAAGGATGGGTCATGAAAGGAGTCTACACAAAACTCCGGTTAAATGGAGAGCCCAGAATCGAAATATGGCTAAAACGCGCTCGTTTCCCGACACACTTTAGATTTCCTGATTAGCAATGAACTTCAGCCACCACCCGAATCGAGCGCTGCGAGTGCTGCCCGCACTGCGCTGCGGCCACCAGCAGGTGCTGGGGCAGTGTCTTGAGATCGAACCTTCGATTGAATCGGTAAGCGAAGGTGCCGAGATATTGCGCTGCATATTTTCTAAAGCCGAAGCTGTGGTAGCTGCCACTCAGACTGGTCTTGAGGTTTCCCAACACCGTGTTGATCCACTGCAATTCAGGCACATCCTTGGGCTTACGCCCTGCGACAACAGTGCATTCATGGGTGCAGCCGGCCTGGGTCACGGCGCTGAAGCAGGCCAAGCCATCAGAATAAACGGTGCTGCCAGCGGCCAGGCATTTGCTGGCCCAATCGGCAATGGCTTTGAGCTTGAAGCCAGGTACCGGGCTGAGTTTTACCCGCAAGGGGTGCCCATCATCGGTGAGGGAGACAGCCGCCACGAAGGCCACCTTGTTTTCAGAGCCACGTCCGACCTTGCCTCCCACGCGTTCACCACCCAAGTAGGCATCATCTACCTGGACTTTGCCACTGAGCGTGTAGCGAGCTTCACGTTCAGTCATGGCTTGCATCAGTTTGTGCTGCATCAACCAGGCCGTCGGGTAGCTCACACCCAACTGGCGTTTGAGAGCCAGAGCAGACAACCCCGTCTTGGCCTGGCTGACGAGGTAAATCGCCAGAAACCATATCGTCAGCGGCAATTTGGTCGATTGAAAGACGGTGCCCGCGATCAGCGACGTTTGATGTCGACAGCCGTTGCACTGAAAAACTTTGTTGCCGCTGGAGTGCAGGATGCAGTGTGCAGCACCACCACAGTCAGGACAACGGAAACCATCGGGCCAGCGTGCACTCTCCAACGCCGCAGCGCAAAGCGCCTCGGTACCAAAGAGCTTGAAGAACTCCGGCATCGACAGGCCGGGTTGAAATTGGATACGGTTCATAGACATGATGCGACCCCCAAAGCTAGAAGATGGGTGCAGATTACGCCCTCACAAGCTCACCACGTGAGCCTAGCTGAAGATTGTTGCTAATCAAGTTAGATTTTCACCGACACTGGCATCCCAAGGTTTGTCATCATGTTCAGTGCGGACGCACTGAACCACGCTTCGGTCTTCTGTTGTGGCAAAGCGCGCGCCTTCATGCAGTTGCCAAGGATGCGCTTGTAGCGCTGAATGGCCAGCTCGACCCGACTGCGCAAACCGTAGTCATTTTGCTTTTGCCAGGCGATCCGACCGTGCGCTGCAATGGCTCGAATATGCTCGTCGCGCTGGGTGTCGCCTGCCTGTGAATAGACTGCCGTCTTGTGGGGCGGCACCACTACTTGCGCCTCAGGCTGTTTGGCCAATACGGCATTGGAGACGGTTTCGCCATCAAAGGCACCATCGCCCATGAAGACCTCGAACGGCGCTTCAATTTGCGCCAAGAGGTCTGGCACAGCAGTGGGATCTCCCACCTCTGGCGTGGTCAGTTCACAGGCCAGAATCTGGTGGTTTTCATCGACTGCCAGATGTAGTTTGCGCCACGTTCTGCGAGCGGGGACACCGTGTTTTTCCTGTTGCCACTCGTCTTTGCCGTAGACCTTAAGTCCGGTGGAGTCCACAATGACCAGACTGCCTGGCTCCTGTGCTTTGCTCAGTACATGGCGGGGCAGTTCGATGCTGCGCCTGGAGATGCTGCTGAAGTCCGGAATACAGATGGCAGCGTTCATGAGACGGGTCAGAGAGTTCATGAAACCTTGGGTTTGACGCAGAGCCAGGTGGAACACTTGCCGAATCAAAATAGCCGTCTCGATGGCATGATCGGAATACTCCTGTGGCCGTCCGCGTGCTCCTGTTTTGGCAGGCCGCCATTCAGTGATTGCCGTTTCAGTAAACCAGATTGTGATGTCGCCGCGCTGACGCAATGCGTCGTTGTATTCGGGCCAGTTGGTCACCTTGTATTTGGGCTTGGCGAACTTGTGACGGCGGTTTTCGTTGTGTTTGTAGGGCACGGGCTATTTTTGAAGATAAAGTCGGCCCGCATCATGCCAGTCCGGCGAAATGGCACCGGAATTTCGATTTATGCAACAACGCCACGTCAGGCCCTGAATGCGCCAGTTCTTTGAAAGTCCGACACCGATCTGGAACAAGTAAATTCACGCTGGCTAATCGGATTTCGTTGTTGATGGCCTACCCATGAGACCAAGTAACCTCCGCACGAGCTCTGTTGACATTGATGCAACACAAACTCACGCAATTTAGTCAAACTTATCCCCCAAATGGGGGATATCCTTTGTTTCATATCTGTGGCTATGATTTGTTTTTTCGCTGCCAGGGGCGTAGGGGTCTGGCATCTCTCATGCCATGCTAGCGGTATAGGGTGGAGCATCAAGGATTCAGATAGCAGTATGCTGAAATCACACACATTTCTGAGAACAAATGCATTACATACACAGAGATAAAAATGATGCTTTAGGTTTTCCTCCTATATCTTATGAACTCAAGAGTGCCGAGTTTTCGACTACCCGGCGAGCCTGAACAATTCCATTCTCCTGGCGTCCTGTCTGTCGACGATGAATTTCGCCAGAGTATTGGTTTGGTCCGAAGTCAAGAGAAATTCT